>JAKAAE010000123.1 GCA_021797225.1 Thermoplasmata archaeon
CTTTTACTTTATGAAATATACCTTCGTAATATATTTATCTTTGCGATTAATTTAAAATTAATATATAAATAATTTTAATACTCTATATTCTTTTAAATTATTTTAAGAGTTTCACATCAGCTTCCCCGTTTGTTTTTCTGTTAACCAAGTCTATAAGATCGCCCTGCATACCCGCAGGTATCTCTATAACACACATATATTCACCTGCATTGGACCATTCCTCTTTCAGTATTATCCCCATTCGGGATAAATCTCCATAGAGCCTTCCATACGCGTCTCCTGATAATCGCACAGCAAGCCTGGCCTTTTCCATTCTTATGGGTATCAGTGGCCTTATTGCCTTGAGTACCATCTGAACCTGCTCTTCCACGCTTTTAAAGGGGTCTATTCGGACCTTTGCCTCATCCATGGCCTCTTCTATTCTCACCACAGGTATTGGTGTGTTGGTCTGAGGATTTATTGCCTCCCTGACTATTTCATTTATTACCTGCCTGCGTTTAGTTTCCAGTATCTCTTTTCTCTGATCTGTTGTAAGCTGAATCTGACCTCTTTTCACTATTTCTATTGCAATCTGTGCTATATCTGTAGTTTTGAACACCTTTTTTAGGATTTCTTCATTGGTTCTATCACCCTTTTTTGCATCCTTGAACACCTCAGGGATTGCTAAATCGTTTTCAATGTCTATTTTTCCTTCACGTATTCTGGAGGCTGCATCGGGATCAACCAGGATTTCAAATTTATAACCGTCATATTCAAACCTTGCGATCACGGCATCATCTGTATTTACCATAAATGATAATAGTTTATTTAAATAAAAAATTATACATTTGTTTTGTTTCTGGGTATAGATGCCATCAGGAATAATATTGCTGCGATGCTGGCTACAAGAACGAAGATAAATGACAAACTGTGATCAAAAATAAATAGTGCTGCAAACAGTGTACTCCCCAAAAATCCTGAAATTGCTTTGCCCGTGTAAAATACACCGTTATTTGCTGTTGAAAACCTTGAACCGAATATATCGCCTACCAGGGAAAAATACATGGATATCATGGCACCACCGAAGAAGCCTATGAATATTATGGCAAAAATGTATTCATGTAATATCAGGAATATTGACCCGAATATAAGAAACAGATCTATTATCATAACCACCCTTGTTCTACCAATTACATCCGACACATAGCCAAGGATCGGCCTGCTTACGCCGCTCAATAGAGGAAACAGGGATACAAGCACGGTGAATTCGAACAGGGGCAAAGTTTCTCCCAGATAACCGAAGGATGCGGAAACTACTATGAGGGGGACGCTTCCGAGAATAAATGATATATAAAGAATCCAGAATCTCCTGCTTCTAAGATTTTTTGATGTTTTCTCTCCAGTCATTGTGCTTGATTCGGGGTATTTTGCCATTATGAGCAGAAGAGGCAGAAGGATTATTTCTGCCACACCGATAATCAACATAGGAGTTCTAAATGATACTGCACGGGATATGAATATATTGGCAACAGCAGCACCCAGGCCGAATCCGAGGGAAACAAAGCCCACCGCAAATCCCCTCCTGCCCCTGAACCATTTCACAGCAAGATTGGTAGCTATCCCGTAAAGAATGCCTTCTCCGATACTTCCAAGCGACCATAAAAAATAAAAAAGGTACAAGCTATGTATGAATGAGGTTCCTATGAAACCGGTTGCTGAAAGCAGAGCTGATAATATACCTATATTTCTCGGACCGTCCCTGTCGGCAAAATATCCACCCACGCCCTGAAATCCTGTTGAGAATATTGCGAATAAAGTGAAGGCAACCTCAATCTGAACCAGTGATACATTTAACCCCGTTTTTAAGAGAGGCTCAAAAACATTCCATGAATACTGGTACAGTGAATTAAAAGACATGATAACTATTCCGATGACTAAATAGCCCTTTTTCACATAATGAGATTCAAAGATTAAATATAAATATTGTTGATAATTCACGGAGTTTTGAGCTTTTTCCATCTCACAATGAATTTATTAACGGCAAATATACCCCAGATGGTTTCTATGACCCCGAATGGGTAGACTCCGGCAAGGGTACCGTAAATTGCTGATCCGAAGCAGGTGATTCCAAATAAAAGTGAATATGCGGGAGATCGTGATTCAAGCAGATAAAATACCATCATCATGGCAAGGACTATAGAACCGTATATTGTTAGCTCCGAAATTAACATTATACTATATCATAATACGATAAATATAATTATGTTTTCAAAGTAATACAAAAATTGTCGTTCCCAGCAGTATGGCAGCAACCAGGTAATCAATTCTTTTCGGAGTCAGTGTTGCGAGCTTCTTTATTAAAACCTTGCTCAATGCAATAGTTACAAGTAGGAGAGCCACTGCAGATGCTATGACAAAAATTGATATTGTAAGGTAAACAAAATGCATGCCGTAAACAACTGCAATTAGTATAATGGGAACAATTGCAGGATCAGGAATAACGCTGACTAGTAATATTGACCTCTCTATTTCCGTGTTTTTTTCTACTTTTTCCTCATGCCTTGCATTCATGATTATATAGAGTGCAACAAAGATAAGTAATGCCGCGGCAAATATTTTTAAATATAATTCAGGGAAAAAATAAAGGCCAATAATTGCTATTGCAAATGAAAGTATGGCGGAAAATATTCCATGAATCAGACCAAGGCTGAATGAGATAAAACCGGTTTTTCTGATCTTTAGCTTCTTGCTTATTGAATATGATAAAATCGGAGTCCAGTGATCGGGGGCAATCATGTGTAATGATGCTATTAGAATGGATAGACCCAGTACAGCAACTGGAAGAATCAGGTAAAGTATTATCATGATTACTGAATTAATCACACCATATAAATTATTGGTGGTTCTGTTCCACGTATATTCATGTATTAATGGAAAACTGTATACTGGTTCACCGGTTTTAATCTGGAACTCTTAGTGACTGATAGTCTATGACCCATAGCTTCATATTTTAACCTTTTAAGGAGAAGTTTTTTCCCTGGAGAAAATAACCTGAAGTCGCTAACTGCTGTCATTCCATGTGCTGGGGATATATAATCCTCCATATAAGTCAAAATTATTTTAAAAAATTGTTAAATATTAGGTGAATATAATTACACTATGGACAAAGTTGAGGTAAAAAATCCAGGCCAGTATTATGTTAATAACTGGATAATTTATGATGCATTGAATGGTCCTTCCATAGATGAGAATAAATGGTCACTGAAGGTCACAGGACTTGTAGGGAAACCGGCGGAGTATACATACGGTGAACTGAACAAAATGGCTGGAATCGAGTATATTTCGGATTTTAACTGTGTCACCAAATGGTCAATAAAGGACGCAAAATTTACAGGACCATCATTACGTGATATTATAATGAAATCAGAGCCTTCACAGGAGGCTGAATGGGTAATGTTTGTTTGTGCTGACGGATATGATACACCAGTTCCCTTTGATGATGCGGTGGATGAAAAAAGCATACTTGCCCTGAGAATAGATGATAAACCCCTGGGAATTAAGCATGGATTCCCGGCACGACCATTCATACCTTCTCTGTACGGATGGAAGAGCGCTAAATGGGTAACCGAGATCAGGATAATGGAAAAATATGAGGATGGCTACTGGGAGGCCTACGGTTACCATGAGAGAGGCAAGGTAGAAGATCAGGAAAGATTCAAGGGCTTTGCATGGAAGAAAATAAAACGGCATTCAATAGTAGATAAATAATTTATTATTTTATTAAAAGCTCCAGTGGCGCATGATCTGAACCGGTAACATTTTCAAGTATTTTTGAGTCTTCAATATGACTCATAAAATTATCACTTACAACGAAATAATCTATACGCCACCCTATATTCTTTTCACGGGCATTGAACCTGTATGACCACCATGAATAATGCCCGGGTTCTTTATGGAAATATCTGTATGTATCAATATATCCGTGTGATAATATTTCCGTCATTGAATTTCGCTCTTCCTCTGTGAATCCTGGATTCATCTCATTCCCTTTTGGCCTTGCTATATCTATTTCTTCATGGGCAACATTGAAATCCCCCGTGATTATTACGGGTTTCTTTTTATTTAACCGATCCATGTATGCCAGAATCTCTTCGTTGAATTTGAGCTTGAAATCCAGTCTGGGCAGTCCGTGCTGGGAATTTGGAAAATATGAATTGATAAGGTAAAAGTTTTCATATTCCAGTGTCTGTGTCCTTCCCTCTGAATCGAATTCTGGATTACCAATGCCCTCTGTATACGCTACTGGTTCGTCTCTGGTTAAAGTCATTGTGCCGCTGTAACCCTTCTTATCTGCAGAATTTATATATATTTTATATCCAAGATGGTGAATTTCCTCTGGAATATTGACTTTATCCACCTTGACCTCCTGCATAAGTACTATATCGGGATTTTCTTTTTTTATTATGTCTATAATTCCATTCTTGATTGCAGCTCTCAAGCCATTAACATTCCAGGACATGATTTTCATAGATTAGGATTATTACTTTATATATAAAATCAGATGCTGAATAAAATTAACAGAAAAATAAACAGTCCTGATTGTTATAATATAAGACGGGTATTATAAAAATATAGTATATTATTGCTTTTCCCCGTATGCCGCTCCCCCTGGAGTTTCAACTATAACCTCGTCATTTTCCTCCAGGACAGTTGAAAACTTACTCGGCATTGATTTTTTCTTACCGTTGCTGATTATATATAGTTTGCCTGTTTTCCCCGGAAATCCGCCCTTGAGACCCCATGGTGGGATTATGAACCTGTCTGCTATAACAGATATATATGTCCTGCTTCTTACCCTGAATGATCTTACTATTCCTTCACCGCCGTGGTATTTTCCCTTGCCGTAGCTGTT
>JAKAAE010000124.1 GCA_021797225.1 Thermoplasmata archaeon
TTATGTACCTTCTTCCTTTATCCTTTGCAATAGCATTCAGCTTATACAGTGATTTAACAGATTCCTTTATTACAAGAGAATTTAATTTCATTGATTTAATTAACTCATTTTCTGACATGCTTCTGGAAATAAGGACCTTATAAACCTCCTCTTCTGCTTCAGTTAATGGCCTTTTTTTAATTGCCTTATAAAGGGCAATTACATTTTTTGTGCCAAGTGCAGGCAGGTTGAATGGTCCATCAAAATTATAGATGAGCATTGAATTATAATAATTATTCAATTCCACACTACGAATGCCGGTATAATATGCCTCCATATCGCTTCTTATTCCAAGAAAAATTTTGCTCAATGCATTATAATTCATGGTTGTTCTGCATGAATTATACTTATATACAGCAAGCGACATTAAATTTTCAGTGCTATCAGCGATGACATCAAAGTCCCCCATGTAAATTACATTGTCTGTACGTTTATATCCAATATTTTCACCTGTACTGAGCAGGTCATTATTTTTAGTACTGATAATAATGGAATCTGCATTGAGTTTGGTCGAAACAGTCCGGACTGTATCCAGAAATTCTTTTATCTTTCCAGTTTCAAAATCTATGTTATCGAGCCATATGCCTGGTGCTTTTTCTTCCATATAAAACATGGATTCCTCTGATCCATTATACAGGAATCGTGCATTGAAGTCATCGTTTCTCACATATTTCCCCATGTATATGCTAACCGGATCGTTTTTCATGACTATGAGAGACCCTGAAACGGGATTAATGTCCTCGCCACCATAGTAAATCTCGTTTCTATAGTAATAGGGTGGAAATCTGGAATAGTCAAGTTTTATAGGGTTGAACCAGAAAAATCTTGACAGTTCTCTAGTAGTTACCGGTCCGTATTTTTCGATTATTTTACCTGTATCTATGTCCTTCGATGGAGTGTAAAGTTCCCAGCTTCCATTTTTCCCCTGAGTAATGAATATTTTGAATTCAAGGTTTTTTATTACGCTTTTAATTATTCTTCTGTCCATGCCCGTTATATCGGCGAGTTTTTCATCTGTATCTATTCCTCTTCCTATATATTCCATAATCTGATTTTCAATTTCGCTGTTCTTCTCCTCTCTGAGCTTATATAATACGTCCATGAGCCACTTTGCTATGTAAACATATTTATTTTTTATTGCTCTGGCATAGTAAATGTCTCCTGATGCAAGTAATCTTTCCAGGTCTTCTTTGCGATAATTCCCGGTCCTGACACGTATATCTATGAGGTCAAATGCAAATCCATACTTGTTGAAATAATCCTCAACATTTTGTACGGGCAGGGTAAAATTAATTATGCGTTTCCTGGCAATATCCTCCTCAGTGCTGTTTACAATAGCCTCGAAATCCGATTTCATCATGTACTGCTTCATGAAAATCGGGGTAATGTAATCGTATAGTATATCTCCATTTTTGACCATTGCATTGAGAGTTTTCTCCAATTTCTCATTGTTTACAGGAAGCCTGATCAGAAGCTCATCCAGAGATAGAGGCCCATAGGAGGAAAGTACTCTGGAAATTGCAATGTTCATGCTATTTTCTGGTATATCAGGAACAGAATTATTCTGTACATAGTGCTGCCTGTCACCGTGTACTTCCTTGCGTATCATATATGCAGATTCCAGTTTTATCAGGCTATCCCTGAGTTCCTGTTCTTCAAAACCGGTCTTTTTTATTTCACTGAATTTCTGGTCGTTTATTGAATTATAAATTTCCATATCACGGTCTGTCACCTGCACATCCCTTTTAAAGAGATCGTACACAACAGGGTAATATTCTGAATAGACCCACTGATCCGACCTTATGAAACAGTAAGTGATTGTACTGGATTTTATCAGGTTCTCTGTTATGTCTTCCAGGTCTATATCACTGTATTCAATTGGAGAATTATACTTTTTCTTGAAAGGGTCTATGTACAGGAAATGCCGGGCAAATTCAACATAACTTTCCTCATCTGTTACCCGTGGTATTTTATTTCTGAAATAATTTTCAACAAGTTTTGAATCCTTTATGAGGAAATCTATTCCTTCAGTGCCATAAATTTTATCCAGAAGCTTGCTTCTAAGGTCTTTCAGTAATTTTGAACGGTCTTCCATGAGTACTATATCTGAAACACCTGAAAGTATGAGATTATAGGAAAATGGACTTGTTTCAGTGGAATAATCTCTTATTGTAAATTTTTTCTTTGATATAACATCATTTACATACCATGATGCACGCTCAACGTCCATGACATCGTATTTAACCTCGTTGAATGCCTCCTTTATTACAGGGAAATTATTCATTGCTTCCAGCGTTCTCAGGAGACGGTCACTGCGTAACTGCTGCCTTGCAACTGAAATATCGGTCTGCTTGTACTTCCTCAGCACCATGAGTGATCTGGTGGCACAGTACCTGAAACGCTGCTTGAATAGCTCAGTATTGACTATTGATCTATCCACAAGATCCCTGAAATTTGATGGATTTAGAAGTGTAACAACATCTTTTATGGGAACCCTGCGGTTCAACGTTATGGTGAATCCGTTGTCATTTACGCTTATTCTGGTATTCAAACCGTATTTGTTTGAGACTGCAAGACCATAAGCCCTGGAAAGTGCATCGTTAACCCTTCTTCCGAGTGGTATGTGGAATATAATGCTGTAAAGATCGTTATCTATGTATCCCTCCACATAGAGTGATTCCTGATCAGGTATGGAAAACTCACCCTGGGACTTTACGTATGATATGAGGCTCCGGGCGCCGAAGGAGTCCACCCTATAATTTTCCATGAGCCAGTTTTCAGTTTCCTCACCGTTCTTTATTCTTCTGTAAAGCTCTTTCCTGAAATCTCCTATGAGTATACCAAGATCGTAGCTTCGTGGAAGGAGTTCACCGGTCCATGAAGGCACAGTGGGTTTCATACCTGTTGCAGTTTTTACAGTGATATTGTTGCGGTACACCTTCAAAAACATATAGGTTCTTGCTCCAAGCACAAATATATCCCCGTTCTTTAGCCGCTCGACAAATTTATCACTGAGCTGACCAAGCATTCTTCCCTTCTCATTAACCACATTATAATTAGCTTCCTCTGGAATAGTACCAACGTTCATGAAATATATCATTCTGGTGCTTGCCTTCTTTCCGAATTTCTTTTCCTCTTCATCATACCAGATTTTTGAAAATAGTGTATTACCTTCTATTCTGCCGGATAGATAATTCAAGGTTGAGATAAAATCATCGTATTCAAGGTTATGAAATGTATATGAATTTTTTATTAGATTATATGCCTCATCCACACCCCATGCCTTTTCAAGTGACATACTTATTATGCCCTGTGATAGTACATCCAGTGGATTAACAGGGACTGTCACCTTATCGATTTCATGATCGTATGCAGCCTTTGTCATAACCGCACATTCCATTAGATCATCCAGGTCGAAAACTATGAATCTTCCCAGCGAGAGGTCACGTACGCCGTGCCCTGATCTTCCTATTCTTTGAAGCGCCCTGGAAACAGACTTCGGGCTGCCTATCTGAATTACCATATCGATGTAACCAATATCGATGCCCAGCTCCAGGGACGTGGATGTAATAACACACTTTAAATCCCCGTCTTTTAACTTATTTTCCACCTCGATTCTTGTCTGTTTTCCCAGGGATGAGTGGTGTGCCTCTATATTTTCTATTCCACGGGCCTTAAGCCTCATGGCGACATGCTCGGTGGAGCTTCTTGTGTTTGTGAATATAAGCGTGGTTTTATGGCTGTTTACCAGGTCCACCAGTATATCATACATTTTTTCATTGGCTACCTCATAGCTTACCAGTGTAAGATCCTTTACCGGCGTGATAATTTTTAAATCCAGATATTTATTGGTGTTAACTTCAATTATAGTAAATTCCCTTTGTTTATCACCATTGAACCCACATAAATAGGTACCGATCAGATCCAGGGGTGCCTGCGTGGCAGACAATCCTATTCTTACAAAACCTGGTGAAAGATTCTCCAGACGCTCAAGGTTAAATGATAATAAAGACCCCCTTTTTGTGGATGATACTTCATGAATTTCATCAACAATAACATATTCTACACCGGTAAACTTTTCCTTGAACTTTGTTGCTGTTATAGCCAGGGAAAATGATTCCGGTGTTGTTATAATTATGTGTGGTGGTTTTTTCAGCATCCTATTCCTGTCGCCCTGTGCTGTATCTCCCGACCGCACTGCTACTTTTATTTCTGGAATTTTGAGCCCTTTCCGGGCTGCAATTTCATATATTTCATTCAGCGGCTCATTCAAATTCTTATTGATATCATTTGCAAGAGCCTTCAACGGTGATATGTAAACGCAGTAAATTTTATCTTCCAGTTCACCGCGTCTTGCCTTCTGGAAAAGTTCATTGATTATGGAAAGAAAACCTGTAAGTGTTTTTCCTGTTCCTGTTGGAGAGGAAACAAGGACATTTTTTCTGCTGTGAATGAGCGGAATTGCCTTCTTTTGTGGTTCGCTCAGATCACTGTATTTATTATTGAACCATTCTGCAACAATGTCATCGAGAAAAGGCAATGACTCTTCTACTTTAAATTGATTTTTGTATATCATTGACGATAATCTGTAAGGTAATTCATATTTATATATAACATTTTTGAGAAATGACAAACATATCAACGCCTGAAAAATATTTTAAATCCAAATTCTTTCGATTCGGATTATATTATATAAGAACAATACTTTTGCAAAATGACCCTTAAAGTGAAAAGATATAAGCCATAATACGATGTTTGCAAGACATTAGTATGACTTCAATAGTTTCTGTAGCTG
>JAKAAE010000125.1 GCA_021797225.1 Thermoplasmata archaeon
AAACATTGTGACAGTAAATGCCGCAAAATATTTTCCAAAGAATAATTTAAATCTATTTATGGGAAGAGGGAATATATAATAAGCTGTTTTATTTTCTATTTCACTTGATATTGCAGGAGACCCGAAGAACACCGATGCAAATACTGGTATATAAAGAAGTACAAGGGTCCACAGATAATAGAACAATTTAACTTTTATGGAAGCAGGAAAAACTGCACCGCCCAGGAATTTCGGCAGGTCATTTATGTATTTGAATGAAAAATAGGTCATCATTGAACCCACTAACAGGATAAGAAAAAGCATGAGGAAGAAACTTCTGGAACGGTAATAGTTCTTAATATACTGTATATATATGGTCGAAGTTTTGGACATAAAACTCCTATAGAGAGCCAGTATTTAATGTTTTAAGTGCTATGGGCAGGCGATTATATGACTTATCAATAGTCATGTGTATCATCCCGTTGGAAATTCCTATGGTGTAGTTGCTGCCTATTGCACTGGAAATGTTTGAATTAGAGATAGCTGATTGAAGGAGTAGTTTGTCAAACACGAGGTCATTGCTGTTGACTGGAATTATGTTTACATAGGTCCTGTTGGCCGTTGTATTGAGAGTAATATAGCTTATGGTAGGAATTGTGTTGTTAACTCTGTAATACAAAGAAATATTTGAGCTCTGATTCAGATAATCCTTAAACTGTACGGCATCCCTGGAAGTGAGATGCGCGCTTATTGATTCGTTTATTGCCTTTTGCTCTCCCATTACTATGAAATTCCCCGAAGTGTCGTATGCGAATATATTTACAGTTGTATTTGCAAGATTCTTACCTGTGATGTTCAGCAAATTCCCTAATATTCCGGTAATGTTAACATTCTGGATTTCATAAACGGTTACGTGGTCATAGGTTATTGTCTTCACATTTGATCCGGAAAATGGATTCCCGTGTCCTGTACCTGAAATAGCTGCCTGGTTACTGGACGCAGTTAAATTGGAATCTATCAGTGAAATGGCCGAAGTATTAGCAACCACTCCAAAACTGCCACCATCCAGGTATACATAATATTCCGTTCCATTTTTATGTATCGTAGAAATCATTGTTGAATTTCCTGGTATGTACTCGAGGGGCTGTACAGAAGGGGATACATTGGATTTTGTATAAAATTGGTAAGCGAAGTATGCAGCCGGTGCAACTATTGCGGCTGCTATGATTATGACAATTATTTTTGTATAAAGAGGCTTCATAGCTATACATAGAAATCAAACTAAAAAAGCTTTTTGAATTAATAAAGGTTAATATATATAACCAGGATTGAAACAGATTCTGGATATTATAATGAATATATTAAATAGAAAAAAGTAATATCGGGTATGAGCTCCGGTGGTGTAGCCAGGCCAAGCATTAGGGACTCTCAATCCCCCGACTCGGGTCCAAATCCCGGCCGGAGCATACCAAATAGTCTGGGTTGCGCCCAACCTTTCTTTTAGCCATTTTTCATGGGGGCTATTTTCAATCTATATTATTCCTGTGTTTTTCATTCACTAAAAATAAATTTTTACCATCATGTTGCAAGTAGGATATAATCGTACGGATGTTTGTATAGCTATGGGGCGCTGTATCAATTTAGGTTTCAAACCATTATGTAAAATAGAGAAATAATCGGCTCATCACTCTGGTAAGGGAAAGTCCACCATCCAACCGTACCCCATCACTTTTCCATAGTAAAGAGGCGGATGCAGGCATTGATTCTTTTCCTTTAGGCAGTTGACAAAGCTCTGGGTTTATTTCCTTAATGTTAAATGTATTCATCCAACATCTGATGGACAGAGTAAGGTAGAATAAAGCTGGTGGTGTTTAGAGTGCTTAATTCAATATTTTCGCCATAAAATTATTGGCATTGACAACGAGATCAAAAAAGGAACTATGTCTGCAGTAAGATAAATAAAAAGATGAGAATTTAACACTAATGATTCGCCTGATAGTATTAAAAATAGTATTGAAATGAGTGGAACCACACATTCCATAGCCCAAGAAAGCAAAACTTTTCTATAGTGCCCTTTTTTGGCTTTTATACGGCGATATAATAGGTAGAATATTGAATCAACACCAAAGTACATAACTAGGAATGCAGGCATAATCCCAGTGTAAAAGTTATAATTATATGAAATCATCTGACTTTTAGAGTTCAGATAAAGTAGCCTGGAAAATACAATAACGATCAAAAATATAAAAACAACTACAGTTACTGTAGTATATATGTTTATTTTCCTCATTTCATTGGAGATATTTTTCATTTTTTAATCACCACGGTGGGGTAAGGCTGGGCCATACGCTAGAGTGTGGGATATAACTTTGAATAAATGGTAGGGTATCCGAAGGATTTACTGTCGTGAGGAACGGGAAATATTCCCATCCTGTGTAAGTAGGCGATCCTCCATTAAATGGTGTTATCTGATTGGAATGGGCACCTAATTCTCCATAGGCTCCGGTGTTCCATGGATCCCACCACTTACCCTCCGATATATCTATTTCAACATAGGGAATTTGGCTCCCGCAAGTAGTGGTATGCTCATTTCCGAACACTGCCCATCCTGCAACCGTAACGGCCTCTAAAATGACCGCTGCCGCAGCAACAAATGGATTACTCCACAACAGTGCTCCTGTGGCAGTGGTTGAGACCAACGTTATAATGCCTAACATGATACCATAATCTCTTAAACCAATTCCTCCATAAAAAGTAGTTGATCCATAGAAAACCCAAGCCTGTCCCCAGCTGAAAGATTGGTGGTATGTTTTAGGATCTACATTTATCAGATTTGATGTGTTTCCATTCTTTATGAGAAAATGGGAATTAACGTTTGTCCGATCCTTCGAATTTTTATTTTCATGCATAGCAGTATAAATTGCTATGGAATTGTTTGTTGTAGTAATCATATCTCGGAACCCGTGTCCAGTGATAACTTCAGTTTTCCCGACTTGATATTTACTTACTTGAATACCTTTTTCCAAAACATAAGTGTAAGAATTATTTTTTCCATTTGCGAATTCGGCTAAAACCGACTTTGCTTTAATTGTATATTTGCTAGGAATACTAACTTTTTGCCATTTCAGGTTAGTGTGTCCAAAAAAGGAGGATAAATTCTGGTTAAATCCGACGTGGTTCATCCCGGTTGAATCCTTAAGGGCATTTGGGTTTACGGTTTGTCCTTTCAGGTTTGATACACTGTTTATTTTTGCCTGCGGTGAAATACTATTAGCACTTGCATTGCCTTTATCAGTGAAAATATTATTTGCCAAGGGGACAAAAGCCATCATTACAAATATTGCTGCCATTAATACACCTATTATTACCTTCTTTCTATTCATAATGATATAAACGTATGAATATATATATATATCGGTAACAATATTAATAAATAGTTTAGTAATAAATAATATATATTAATATTGTTTTCTCCTTCTTTTGTGAGTTATTCTGCGTACAGGAATTCTAAATAATCCCAATATTACTGGGATCATGTTGAATTATACTGGATGGTTATCATGATATAGAGTCATTGTCTTGAATATTTGAGGAAACATAAATTGATTGTGAAGATCATTTAAATTTACAAATATGAAGGTCTGATAACTGAAAATAGTAATTATTATATTCTTTTCAAGCATAAATCCAATATGTTTGAATCCTCGAGGTCGTACTTCCTTAGAACCGACCGCATAATAGTTCCAATGTTTAAAGGCACTAATTCCAGTAAGGTTTTGAAGATATCCTATGATATGGCACGAGAATATGGTTCTGAAATAACGGCAATAACAATCAGGGAAAAAACAGAGAGCATAGATGTCCAGGGTCGCCTTAGCCTTGTCACTGCAGCTTACAACGAAGGAAAAAAGGCAGGTATAAAAGTAATTCCCAAAATTCAGACATTTGACAATGCAAGAGAGGGCATTATCATGGAGATCAAAGGGCATTATTACGATATTTTATTTCTCTCCACAAGGAAAAGGTCTATGCTTTCAAGCTCAATTTTCGGAAATATAGGGGATTACGTATTGAAGAATTCTTCCATACCTCTGGCGATACTAAGCTCAGGTGATAAGGAATATCCGTATAGCAGCATCCTATTGCCACTTTCAGAATCTATTAATACACGTGCAGCGGTTTATTTTGCCCTACAGCTTGCAAAACTTCACAAATCACAGGTAACAATACTAGATTTGAGAAAATACGATAAAAATCCCGCTCATGGGTTCAAGACCTTAATGGATAATCCCGCCATTCTTTCCGGGAGTATGGGAGATATAAGAATTGTACGATCAGGTGATTCCACCGGGATAAAGGAGGAGATTGGAAATTATATTAAATCAGACAATCCGGATTGCATTATAGTGGGAATCACGAAATCCGAGAAATACAGAATCATTTCAGATATCAAATTTATAATAAAGGAACCTGGGATAGATACAATACTGGTCAAAAAGTAAGGACAAAAAAATATTTTATAGGGAATGGCAATTAATAAAAATGCTTTATGAAAAAGAACGTAATATTGTTTTAAATGCCTGCAGGGAAATGGTAAAGAGTAACCTCACAGTTGGATCATGGGGCAACATAAGCCTGAGAACCGAAGATGGGAATGTGGTCATAACCCCCAGTGGCACGAATTATTCAAAGAGTTTGCCAGAGGACATGGTTATCACCGATATTGAAGGAAAAATTATAGATGGAAAGATGAAACCTTCCAGTGAGCGGTTAATGCACTATAAAATATACAAAAACAGGCATGATGTTATGGCCATAGTTCAT
>JAKAAE010000126.1 GCA_021797225.1 Thermoplasmata archaeon
GTAGTCCGTGATATCCATAGGTATTGATAAATTCCGGCATATTGCTTGAACATCCTATACCGGATGAAATCACAACATCCTCTGGTTTTATATCTAATTGCGAAAGGGCCATTGAAATTGCTCTCAGTTGAGAGAAATTCCCACATCCCGGGCACCAGTCCGGTGCCACTTTGCCTTTATATTCTGTTACTGGTATCATAATTTCTCCTCCACTTTTATTTTCTTTCCAAATATTACCCCTTCCAGCTGCACTGTAAGGTCTGCAGGGAAGAAAGCCTCCCCATCATACTTTCCTATGAATGCTGTATCCACAAGAAACTCCTTTCTTATCAACCCGTTGAGCTGGCCAGAGAAGTTGTTTTCAACAACTATTATCTTCTTCTTGCCGGAAATCAATTTCTTAATATCCTGATTCATGGGGAATATATGAGTTACCTCCACTGCACCTATTTTTGTGCCGTTCTTCCTCAGGGAATCCACAGCCTCCTCAACAGCCCCCCTGGTTGATCCCCACTGGATTATAACATACTCGGCATCGTCCATTTTATATGTTTTTGTTGCAGGAATCTCTTTTACATATTCATCTAATTTTCTCATTCTTTTCTCCATTGAAAGCTTTCTCTGGGTTGGATCTGTGATTGCATCGCTGACAACTGCTCCATATTCATTATGCTCATCAGAATCCTCATTATGCATTAATCCTGGCTGCCCAGGGAATGCTCTCTTGGATATTCCGGTTTCAGTGAATTCATACCTCTTATAATCTGGTTCATTATCCTTTGCCAGAAGTCCTCTATCCATATTATAACTGAGATCAAAACTTACAGTTTCATCATGCTCTGCAAGGTAAAGATCAGTAATTACAAAAACAGGAAGCTGGTATCTTTCTGCAAGGTTGAATGCCTCCTTTGTAAGGTTAAAAGCTTCCTCCACTGTCCCTGGTGCAAGAACTATTTTAGGCATATCTCCCTGTCCAGCGCCAAGTACCTGATTGAGATCGCCCTGCTCAGTTTTCGTAGGTAATCCTGTTGATGGTCCTGGTCTCTGTGCTTCATATATAACCAGTGGCACCTCGGTCATTCCAGACAGACCAACACCTTCAGTCATAAGTGCAAAACCGCCACCGGAGGAGCCTGTTGCAGCCCTAACACCTGCATAATTAGCTCCTATTGCTGCGTTTATTGCGCTTATTTCATCCTCTGTAAGTTTAAGAAACACATTGTATTTCTTACCATGTGTAGCTATAAACTGGAGGAATGATGAGGCGGGTGTCATTGGATATGCAAAGTACATCTGCATACCTGCATTTATTGCGCCAAGCGCTGCTGCATCTCCACCTGATATTGTATAGAGCTTTCTATCAAATTTATCCAGTTTCCTATAAATAGAGTAATTCTGTAAATAATATTCGTATCCTTCCTTAGCTGCACTTATATTAGCGTCTACAAGTTTTCCTTTCTTATTGAATACCTTTTCTATAACTCCGGAGAATATGTCGAAGTCCAGGCCAAGAGCTGCCACCACTGCACCTAATGCCACCGTGTTTTTAAGCAATGGATTTGCATCATACTTCATTGCTATATCCCTCAAGGGAACAGGGCAGTATTTCACCTCATCGTATTTTTTGAAATTTTTTATAGTTCCCGGATCATATATGGCTATTCCCGTTAGAGGGGATGCGCCTCCCTCATCTATGTCCCTGTTTGTGTGCCTCTCCAGAGAATCTGCGTTAAGTGCAACCAGAACATCAAGACCACTGCCCTGGTTCTTAACTTTCTCATCCGAAGCCCTTATCTGGTACCAGCTTTCACCTCCCCTGATAAGACTCTGATAATAATTGTATGTACTTATATATAATCCACTTCTCGAGAATGTTTTGGCAAGGGTTAACCCTGCGGACTGCACTCCATCTCCAGCAGCCCCTCCTATTCTAACAATTATTTCTTCCATGATATAAGTTAGTATTTAGTGGTGTATAAATTTTTTTATGATTACGGAATTTGTAATTAGCCATTTGACGTTGTTTTCGGAATATTTTACCTGTACTGACAATTATTTAAACATATTATCCCTTGAAATACAGGTTTATGGTGCTAAAATATTTAATTGTAAATTATTTAATAGACAATTATTTATCAAATGGAAACTATAAAATATAACCTTAATATTATTAAATGATATATAATGGATAAAATCAGCAGTTACGACGTCTGGAGGGAATTTCTCAGGACATGGAAAACATGGTATAAAGCTTCCGAAAAAAATCTGATTTCCATGGGTGTATCTACTGTTGAATACAGAATTTTGAAAAATTTGACAGAGAGGGGTTCATTGCCGATGATTGAGCTCGCCAATATTAACATGGTAACACAGGGATGGATAACAGGAGTTGTTGATAAACTTGAAGAACTCGGTTATGTAAATCGAGAAAGAAGCGATACGGACAGGAGGGTTATCAATATCACAGTATCAAACAAGGGAAAGGCATTTTTTAAAAAAATCGAAACACTTCATTTAAGATTTATAGATGATTCACTAAAAAATTTTACAGATGAGGAAAAATACAATATTCTAAATTTTCTTAAGAAAATAGAGATAAACGTTGATAAATAGAATAGACAAGGAAAAAGATTATTATTGATATTTTACTATGAGTTTGTAAATGAGCTATAACGACATATTTCTGATCATACTTATTGTTTTTTCGTGGATAATTATAATAATCTCTCTTGCCCCGGAAATTAATAAATCAAAACATTTTTCTACTATGGGCCCGGCACTCATGATCAAATCAACGAAAAACAAGGGGGTTCTGGATGCAGTGGCAAAACATATACCTGCAAAGGAAATCGGACGTTTTTCAACGATTCTTGTAGTTCTTGGTGGATTCCTGGCATTTACAATGCTTCTTTATGAAGCAATACTCCTGACCATCATACATGCTCCAACGAGCGCAGCGCCACCACTCAACGAGTACCTTGCCCTTCCACTTATAAATCCATTTATACCTCTTGGATACGGAACAGCAAGCCTCGTATTTGCAGTGGTAATCCATGAAATGTTCCATGGAATTGTTGCAAGGAAGCATGGTATAAAGGTAACGAGCGTCGGGGCTTTATTCTTCGTTATACCAGTAGGGGCATTTGTTGAACCCGATGAAAAGGAGATCATGGCCGCAGACCCTGTCGTGAGAAGACGTATAATAGCGGCAGGCCCAGGAATCAATCTTATAATTGCAATAGTATGTATACTGTTACTTGTATTTGTAATGATGCCCGCATCGGCACCAATCCATTCCGGAGTTTATGTTGAGGATTCTACAACGTTATACAGCGGGCATTCCATACCAAAGGGGATGGAAATTACATCCTATGGAAACCTATCCGGAAAGGCGCTTAATAATTTGGAAACAACATCAATGATTACACCGGGCATGGCAAATGTAACGATCTTCAATGGCAAAACCAGTACTGTTGAAAGTGTGCCAACTGGGGTAGCGATAGCTGCTTTGCTTTCAGGATTCCCTGCTGAAAAAGCCGGGGTTACAATTAATTCTATAATTTATAATATAAGTGATAATGGAAAATCAAATATAATTTACAATATCGACACACTGGGAACTGTCCTTGATAAGATTGCGCCGGGAACAACAATTAACGTAACTGTTATTACATTCGGAGGTTCAGAGCATTACAAAACATATTCAATGAAAACAGTATCAACATACAGCTATTACGCAAAGGATGACCCTACTGCAAATAATGCAGCGTATAAGGATGAAAGTTTCATAGGCGTTGAGATAGATTATTCAGGGATAGGATATGCATCAATAGACAGTATGCACAGCCTTGTATTCGGGGGTTTGATAGCAGGTCCAGAATTTTATGAAACCCTTGGACTTCCAATACTAGGACTTTCACCGATTCCGGGGAGCCTGGCACATCTGTTCTCAACACCTTTCAATTCTTATATATTTTTCGGACTTACAAACAGCCTTTACTGGATATTCTGGATAGACTTCCTGCTGGGCATAATGAATGCGCTTCCACTATCCATACTTGACGGTGGCCAGTTCTTCAAAGATACGTTGAATATAGCATCAAGAAGGGAAAGATTTAAATTTCTCAGGGATGAAAAAAATGTTACAAAGATATATTATGCCCTGGGGCTGTTCGTATTTTTCCTGCTCATGTATATCATAATCGCGCCCAGGATTTTATAGCTGTTCTAAAAATTTTTTAATATTATTGAAAAAAATATCTGGTTTTTCCAGCTGGACACAGTGCCCGGACCCGTCTATTTTAACAAATGTCGATGAAGCAATGAGGTCATGATATTTCATTCCGTGTTCAATAGGAACAATAGCATCATTACTTCCCCACAGAATCAGTACAGGACTCTCAATCCGGTTAAGTTCGTTGAGGAGCGGATCCACACCAAGCCCACCTATTATTATGGCTGATTTTATGATGCTGTTCATATCGATTAAGCTTTTCAGGGCGGTTCCTGCCGATGCTGATGGGCCGACAATTATAATATTTTCTAAATATAGTTGTTCAGAAAAATCATGTATTAAATCTGATCCTTTGGAAGGAGATCCGATAAAGTTATATTGAAAGTTGGAATCCGATTTCCCAAAGCTTGGCATATCCAGTGCATATACGTTATATCCCCACTGTCCTATTTTTCTAAGAGCGTCTATTCCCGCCCAGGATGCTGATGTCTGTGTAGTGTCATGCAGAAGGATAAAATTTCTCTTGCTCCCCCGT
>JAKAAE010000127.1 GCA_021797225.1 Thermoplasmata archaeon
TGCGGCTACAGGTGCTGCTGCTGCGCTCTTAAGAACATCTTCTATATTGACATTCTTCATGCTTTCTAGCAATGATTTGAGCCTTGCATCATCTGCACTTACTCCTGCATCGGTTAAGACCTTTTTCAGGTTCTCTTCATCTATTTCTTTTCCTGCTGAGTGAAGCAGTAAAGCTCCATATATATATTCCATTTTGTCACCTCATCCAAATAAAGATCCGAGACCTGCTGCTGCATCGTCTTCGGACCCTTCATCTTTCTTTTCCTCTGGCTTGCTTTCCTTTTCAGGGTTTTCATTCTCTATGTTTTCATTGTTTAAATCTTTATTTATTAATGAATTTAGAGTTGTAGCGTTTATTACAGCTTTCCTTATAAAAATATCTATATTCTTTTCATCAACAAAGTTTGTAGCAAATGCAAGACTCTGCGCTTCCAGATATGCCCTGGACATTAATTCTGGAATTATCTCCGGAACGAGGAAGTTAGTCTTCAATGCCAGAGCCTTTGCTTTCAGGAAAGCTCCTGCCATATCTGATACGATCTGCTCTAGAGTTATTGATAGGGCATCAATAGTGTATATCAACCCATCACTGTAAGCAGCTATCATGTCAAGGCCAACTGTAACTGGCATTATTTCTAACTTCTCGAGAACCTGTGCCTTATCCTTAGATATAGGAGTTCCCTTCTTAACCAGTGTAACCTCGCTTTTAATTACTATCTTTCCTTTCTCAATTCCGGCAGGTATGCCTGCCTTCTGGAATATTGATATCATTGGACCGGGTGGAAAAGAAGTTTCCTTGGGTTCTATTACTATGTCCTCCTCAGCTATTTCTCCACCACGTGCCGCTGCCTTTGTTCTCCTAGAAACAAGAGTATCATAAACTGTTTTTGGGGATTCTGATGTGGTTATTAAGGCAACCTGCCCTTTTGTATACTCACTTAAACCTTTTATATCCTTTTTACTGGATTTCCCAAGTGCGAGCCTGAGCAATCTTGCCCTAAAAACCTGTATCTTTATCTGTCCTCTTACATCGTTCCTTATTTTTTGGAACTCCTTATTTCTGAGGCCTTTTATACTTATTACGGCAGATACCGGGCTTTCGTTTATTTCCTCTGTTATGGAATTTACCAAATCTACCTTCCACTGTGCTGGCTCCCTCATTCTATATCACCTACATTGATTTCAACTGCACTGCCCATGGTACTTTTTATGTAAGCAGAGGCTATATTTCCTTTTCCCTTATCCAGATGGGATATTACCCTTTTCATGACAGTATTAATATTTGTATATAAATCGTTGTCGCTCATGGATCTGGTGCCCACAGGAACATGAAAAGTAATTTTATCCCTGCTTCTGGCTCTCACACTTTTCTTCAAATTTTCTATGAAAGGAGTTGGATCCTGACCAGGTGCCATGGGCTTTGGCATCTTTCCTCTTGGACCCAGAATTATACCGAGATTTTTACCAATGTTTCCCATCAACGTTGATTCAGCAACAAAGAAATCTATATTCTTAACCACTTTCTTGAATGATTTTTTATCATCGGTAAAATTGTTCAGATCTTCTAAAGAATAAGTAAAATCTGCATTCTTTGCCTTGAGACGCATTTCCTCACTGGCAATTATGCCGACCTTTATGTCTTTACCCCTTCCGGCAGGTAAAATAATTTCTTCATTTATCCTGTTTTTGGGGTCGGCCATATCTACATCCTTGAGATTTATTCCGATCTCTATACTTTCCTCAAACTTTCGTTTTTTTGATTCTTTTATTTTTTTTATATCTTCTACAATACTGTTTGCCATTAATTCTCACCGACATCTATTTCGCCGGCCTTGATTTTATGCTGGATCTCAGCAGCATTTGTTCCATCCACTGTTATTCCCAGTGAGAGCGCTGTGCCCAGAACTTCAAGGACAGCTCCTTTCATATTATATGAAAGTAAGGCGGATTTTTTGGATTCCGCAACCTTTTTTACCTGATCCAGTGTCAGGTTTCCTGCATACGATTCTTTGTTTTTGCCTGATCCTTTCTCTATTCCTGCCTCTTTCTTCAGCAATGCTGATGTCGGAGGAACTCCGATTATAATCTCATACTTCTTTGTAGACGGGTCTACAACGTTAACGGTTACTGGAACCTGCATTCCAGCAAATGACTTTGTTTTTTCGTTTATATCCTTTATAACCTGACCCAGGTTCAATCCCAGGGGGCCCAGAGCAGGACCCAAAGGTGGACCCGTTGTTGCTTTTCCACCCTCAACCATTGTTTTGACTGCGACCATTTATTACACCTTCAATTATACCGTATTTCTAACTCATTTTTAATATTTTCTTTTTGTTATTATTTTTATCAAGATTCACATATGCACTTTCAGATATTTTATCCCGATTCAAATCATAAATTCCTGATTCCATATCCGTGAAAAAAATAACAAGTAAGATATATAAAAACGTTATTCTATAAAGATGAATGTTAACATTATTGATGGAAGGAGGGAAAAAAAATTCGACGATTCAACAAAAATTCTCGTGGATATTTTCAGGGCTACAACAACAATACCACTAATGATTTTCAAGGGAGCAACCTCAATAATACCGGTAAGAACAGTTACCGATACAAGAAAAATGAAATCAAAAAACCCGGATTTTCTGACAAGTGGAGAGAGATACGGTATCAGAATTCCGGGATTTAACTATGGAAATTCACCAAGTGTAATAATGAATAGTGATTTATCCGGAAAAACACTGTTATTTACATCAACAAACGGAATAAAGGTTCTGTTTAAAATCATTGAATATCCTGGAGATATTTATATTTCATCATTCATTAATTTTTCTGCAACATACAATGCGGTGAAAGATAGAGAAAGTATATCAATAATAGTTTCCAACAGACCTGATGGTATATCAGACGAGGATTACATATATGCACGTATGCTTAAAAGCAGACTGGGGGGTGATGATATTAATGTTCAGGATTACTGCAACCAGATCAGAGAGAGCCATGGATCGAAGAGACTCAAAATAATGGGAGCGGGAGCTGATATTGAAAGTTCATTACAGGTAGATCTTTATAAGAATCCTGTTATATATAGGAATGGGGGAATAATGCCCCTGATTAAAAAGTGACTTTCCCAATAATGCATTGTGCTTCATAGATTTAGTTTTAAATCTCTATAATACTGCCTTCTGAGAACTTATGACCCCTTGATTTCGCAAGGTAAGTGAGAAGATATCTTGCCCATGCCAGTTTTATCCTTTTTTTTAATACTGAACTGCTATTGTAATAGCTTTTATTGTTAACATTGTTAAAATCAAATCCTATAAGCGTTATATGATCCGCCCCGAGATGATCCGCCAGAAAAGCTGAACGATCCCCGTCAGTGAATCCACCAAAATTGTAAAGATGAATCATAGGGATATTCTGGGTTGTTGCCACAGCATCCTGGAAATATTTAGCATAGGTCAAAATTTTATCCATGTTATCCCCATGGGCATGCAATACCGGTATTGCTCCTTTTTTTGATGAATACAATATAGTATCCATATTACCATCCATGTCAGATACTATAATATTTGGTACACCACAATAATCAATATATGTGTCTATGGCCGAATCTGCGACTATGACATAACCCCCTGATATCGTGGTCAGTGCATCTTTTAAATGTGGACCATTACCTATTATAAACGCATTCCTGCCATGATAGGGTTTCATTATAGAATCGTTATTGTTTATTATTTTGTGAAGGGCAAGAGATGATATGTAATCATCTCTCCTGTTTATTCCAAGTGAATCGGTGATCTGCAGATAAAATGGAAACCATTCCTGGAATTTCATTTTATCTCCATTATATTCCCGCTTTTATTCTTTATTGATGAAAAATACTTATGTACTGCAGATGCTGAAAGTGCAATCACAATACCTGCTATGATGTAACTAAAATACACGGTCATTACAGATAAAGCGATAAATCCTACAATATATCTTATATAATTTATCATACCGTAGAATATAAGCGCCATGGAAAGTGAAAAAGCTATACCATACCACATCTTCGACATCCCGTGCCTTTCTTCCATATACAGATCAAAGGCATCGAATAGTTCCTTTGAAACGAAAGAAGCAAATATCCACCACACAAAGACGGTTAGGAATAAAAGAACTTTATTCATTATGGGGGCCATTTTCACTGTGGATTCGTAGCTGTATGCAATTCCGATTACGACAATAAAGAATGAAACTACATAGGAAAGCATAGAAATTTTTGCCTCCTGCGAGTAATCCTTCATATTGACTATGAGTTTTATTATCAGCTGGTTTAATTCAACTGCCTTACCCACGAAATAGGCTCCCAGAACTATAGTCACCAGCATTACAGCCCCTGTGCCTGGATTTATTATGTATGATTTTGTTAATACCATATAGTAAAAAGTGAAAATTAGTAGGGATACACCGTAACTTAGCAAAAGCAATCCCACCGGTATGGTGAATTTTCTGGCTATCTTCTTGTCTCTTATCCCTCTTATTATATAATAGTAAAGCGATTCAATATTCTCATTATGCCTCACCAATATGTGTTTTACATATCTTATCCTTATTCTTGATGAAATTATTGGGGTGATGTAATCATCCTCTGCCCCATCGGAAACCAGTATCAGATCATCATAGTGATCCATGCTCAGGACATCATCCAGCTGTTTGCTCAATATTTCATCTGATTTCGCTCCAACATCATCGTCACCGGTAATAAGTGCGATTTC
>JAKAAE010000011.1 GCA_021797225.1 Thermoplasmata archaeon
TCAAATCCGGAGTTTTTTTCCAATATAACATACAATATGACATCCACAGAGCTTATCAGCAAAATGTATGCAAATGGGACATCACCCTTCGGTATGCACATGTCTCTTACCAACTTCTTTCAGGGCACAAATGTAATTGGAAATCTCTTTATGTACACCAACACATCATCATTCTTCGTAATGCATAACAATCCTGCCATTGAAACAAATATGCTGGTATACAAAGGGACTATACACATATACATACCTTCCAATGCAACAATATATAATACATCCAGGAACATGCAGGTTACATATTCTGCAAATGCCAGACTCAATGCACAGGTAAATAATTCTACCACGAATTCAAATTTTGCCTTGAATACAATGATAAACTTCAATAACATTATCAATGCAGGCAGACAGATGATTATAATAGATAACAATGGAACCATAGCAATGTTATTTGTACACAATGGTTATTTCAACGTAACAGGTCATGAAATATCAATAAGATCTGGAACATCAGGAACATCAGGTCCTGTATTTGTAAATATGGTTGTTCCACCAGGCATGCAAAGAGTTTCTGATAATAAAACAGTTATGCGTGGAATAATGAAGGGAATCGTTTCCTCAGAAATAGATCTGAATATGGTTAATGGAACACTGAAAAACAGCACTATATACTACAATTCCTCAATTCACATGGTATTCACCGGCAAGACATCTTCAACAGTATCATTCGACGTGAACTCATCTGTTAACCACCATACAATAGTAGCCATATTCATAGGCAACAACGTCACCAGGAATACTGGTCACGAATACTTGAAATTCGATGGGACAATAGTATCATATGTCAGTGTTTCAGCTCTAATGAATGAAACAAGCAGCACCCATGCTTATTATTCCTACGTAAATAGCTCATCCGGGATGTATGTATTGTTGTATATACCACATTTCTCCAATCATACAGTGTCTGTGTCAGATGTTCCTTTTAAGACAGTAAATAACTATACAGAATACTATATTGTAGGAGGAATAATTGCAGCACTTGCAATTGTGGGAGTTGCAGCCTATGCAATAAAGAAAAGAAAATAAATTTTATTTTATAAACTAAAGATAAATATACCTTTTTATATTATCTCTTTGATGATAAATAAAAGTGATGAATTTCTGGAGGATGCACTTTTTATAAGAGAACTTGCAATGAAGCACAATAAATTTTTTGAGGAAAGCATACCCCTCATAGCATCTGAAAATATAATGAGCCCAATGGCAATGGAAATGCTTCTCACCGATCTCGGTTTCAGATACGCTGAGGGCCTGCCCCATAAAAGATATTATCAGGGAAACCAGTTTGTTGACCTAATAGAGGATAAGGTAACCGACTTGGGAAGGGCACTTTTCAATGCAAAATATGTTGATCCAAGACCACTTTCCGGAACAAATTCAAACATGGCAGTATTATATGCATTCACAAAGCCCGGTGACACAATAACCACCCCTGCCCTATCTGGTGGCGGACACATAAGTTCTGCCCCATTCGGAGCTGTTGGATTCAGGGGATTGAAAACAATTAATTATCCATTTGATGTGGATGAGATGAACATAGATATTGATGGCACCATAAAGATATTGAAACAGGTAAAGCCGAAACTGGCATGGTTCGGTCAGTCTGTATTCCTGTTTCCAACACCATTGAAAGAACTAAGGGATACGTTTGAAGAAATCGGTTCCACAGTTGTTTATGATGGGGCACATGTACTGGGATTAATAGGTGGAAAACAGTTTCAGGACCCATTGAGGGAAGGTGCCCAGATAATTACCGGAAGTACCCATAAAACACTTCCGGGACCACAGCATGGCATAATTATAGGAGAAACAGACGAGGAGAAATGGAAAAAGGTACAGCGCGGTGTATTTCCAGGCACCCTGAGTAATCACCATTTAAACGCCATGGCAGCTCTGGGTGTTACACTTGCAGAGCACCTTGATTTCGGGGAATCATACGCAAAGCAGATAATTAAAAATGCACAGACTTTAGGTTCTGAGCTCAGTAAATACGGTTTCAAGGTTCTTGGAGAAAAAAATGGATTTACAAAATCCCATACGCTTGCAATTGACGTTTCAAAGAATGGTGGTGGAAAGGAAGTTGCCGAAAAGCTGGAAAGCTGCAATATAGTACTGAACAAAAACCTGCTCCCATACGATGACAACAAAAAATCAATGAACCCCAGTGGAATAAGAATAGGAACGCAGGAGGTTACCAGAATCGGTTTTAAAGAAGCAGATATAAAGTATCTTGCAGAATTAATCAGCGATATAATCATAAAGAAAAAAGGTCCAGAAGCAATGGCCGAAAAGGTACGGGACTTTAAATCCCAATTCCAGGAAGTGCAATACTGCTTCGGAAAACTAAAACCCTATGAATATATAGAGCTTTTTAAATAATAATTTTATAAAATTTATATTTTTCAATACGTTTGAATGGTACGGTACATATTATCCCTTTCAACAGGAACCATATTCAATTGTTTTATGGAATTAATTATATAGTCCTTCCTCAGATTTCCCACCTGCTTTCCAGTTGCAGGTATGACCTTTTCATCATATATTGTTCCCCCCCAGTCATTTGCACCGAAGAGTATAGCCATCTGTGCCATCTGCATGCCGTTTGTGAGCCATGAGCTCTGTATTATCGGCAAATCCCTATTGAAAACTATCCTTGCAATGGCGATATTTTTCAATACTGAAACGCCTCCGGACCTGTATTTATAGCCCTCCTTTGCAAGTTCGGTATTTCCAGGCTCAAAATTCCACGGTGTAAATGATAAAAATCCGTGATATTTTTTCTGCAACTCCAGTATTGAAAGAAGATGATGTGCCTTGTCCAGTGAGGTTTCAATGTGCCCGAACATCATAGTTGCAGATGTATGTATTCCGAGCTTATGTGCCTCTTCCATGATTTCAAGCCACTGCCTCCCGCTTGCCTCTGGCCTACCCATTCTTTTTCTAACGCTCCCATCGAGTATCTCACCACCGGCTCCTGGAATCGTCTCCAGCCCACTTTCCCTTAATTTGATTAGAAGGTCTTTTATAGGAATATGGGCCTTGAGTGATATGAAGTGCAACTCAGAGGTAGAAAGTCCATGTATTCCAAGACCCGGGAATTCCTTTTTTATTCTCTGGAATAATTCTATGTAATATGAAAGGTCAAGGAACGAATTCACTCCGCCCTGTATAAGTAGTTGTTTAATCCCGTATGGTTCATAGTATTTTTTTATCTCATCCACCACACCATCTACTGATAATGTATATGAATCACTATCATTCTGTGTTCTGTAAAACGCACAGAAGTGGCAGCGAACGTTACATATATTCGTATAGTTAAGAATGAGATTTGAAACAAATGAAACCCTGTTTCCAGATATTCCATCGGTTATTGACCTTGCAAGCCTTCCGAGGTCCCTGAGACTGGCCGAATCGTACAAATATACGATTTCATTTTCATCCAGTGTCTCTCCATTTTTTATTTTATTTTCAATGCTATCCAGGTAACTGTAAGAAATCATAATTATAATATAGCTTTATAAAATAAATATATTCCCAATTCAGTGTTTATTATGTTTCCTTTTCTTCAATTAAATGCTCTATAAAATCTATGGTTTTTATAACAGGTTCGGTAAAGGAGTAATCTATACTTCTGTAATATTCATGCATGACCTCTTCCTTCACCTTAAATTTTATTGAATTTAACCTTGCCGCCTCGTTGATGTATTTTTTTGATTCCACTATACGCCCGTTGAGGTAGTTCAACATGCTATTATCCACATCTGTTCCATGGGAGGCAGCTGAAACTGCATACACTGGATACATATTATACTGTTTTGCAAATTCAAGCCCTATATCCATCAGTATATTCAAATTTCCTGAATATGCCTCTATGGCATTATCACCGATGATAAGTGCATAATCTGCCGTTTTTAATAGATTATCAGCATCAGAATAATCGGATTCCTTTATCTGATATGATATCCCCATTCTATCAAGTACCAGTTTCAAGTAGAGTTCAGTAGTTTTTGTCAGCGATGTAACATTGATTTTCAGGTTATTCTTTAAATAATTGAGTTTTGAAACCAGTAGCGTTGATACCGTATTCGCCCTGGAATGGATGTTCATACTTTCTACCAGTTCCAATCTGTCTATATTTTTTAAGAAAGAAACAAGTGATACCATACCTATTTCTATTCTGCCCTCCAGCAGATTTTTCAGATTAATGGCAGCACTGTTTCTTACTGTCTCTCCAGGTGGAAATGACATGTACAATGGATCAGAGTGAGATAAATTAATGAGTCCTATCATTTCAGTAGTACTCTTTTATATTATAAAACGTATCTCTCAGTGCAGGCACCTTACCTATTTCCTCTATCAGGTGATTGAGTTCCTCCACACTCCCTGAAGTTTTTCTGTTTGTTGCGCCGAAAACCTTCTCGCTGAATGCGGTTCCTACAAGATCACTTCCTCCTGACATCAGGGCAACCTGGGCAAGCTCCTTACCAAGTGCAACCCAGTAAACACTGATATTCTTAATTGACTTTCCAAGTATTGCTCTTGCAAGTGCATACACCCTTATGTCCTTATCACCTGATGCCGGCATCGTTACCTTTCCCATTTTGTACAGGGGTGTGTTCTCAATACTAAACTTTAATGGAATGAAGGACAAAAATCCTGGCTGTTCAAGTTGATTGTTCCTTAACCTGATCATATGATTTATTATGTCATCATACCCCTCCACTGTTCCATAGGTCATCGTTGAATTGCCCTTAATCCCAAGGCTATGAATTAGTTTTGCATCTTCAAGCCATTTCTCACCTGATATTTTTTCAGGGGTTGTAATCTGTTTTCTTATATTTTCATTGAATATCTCTGCTCCGCCACCTGTATGTGCATCCATACCTGCCTTTCTAAATCTATCTATAATTTCAGGTATTGAATTCCCAGTTGTTCTGGCGATAAAGTCTATTTCAGGTATCGTGAATGTTTTTAGGGTTATATCAGGAAGTATTTTCTTTACCTCTTTAAATATATTTTCATAGTATTCTATACTTAAATCAGGGTTGAATCCTCCAACAATATGTATCTCAGTAACATTTAATTCCCTGGCTTTTAAAGCTTCATTATGTACATCCTCTACTGATAATTCAAATCCTTTTTCCGGATTATATTTCTTTATTTTATATGGAACATAGTAAGCACATATAGGACACGAAGCAGTACAGTAATTTGAATAATTTATATTATATGAAACAGCGTAAGATACCCTATCTCCTATTTCCAGTGATGTAAGTGAATCACCCAGAGACATCAGGGAATAAATATCCATATCAAGCAATTCCTTTGCATCTTTTTCTGTAATTTCTTTGCTTTTCAGGTAATCATACCAGTAATCATTATTATAAGCCATTGACATAGATAATATATTGTGACTAAAAATAAATAATTATTCATATTTTATAATTTTCCATATTTTGCTGTTATACCTTATTCAACTGATGTCTAAGATGTCTAGAAAATGGATAGTAGATGGATTGCAAATAGTATGGCAATTACAGGAATAACAAACAAAATGAGGAATATTATGGAAGATAAATAGTAAATATTCATTGCCTTTCTGATATCGTTGATTTCCGGCTGGTTACCCCTGCTGTTTATTATATATTCACCATCTTTTTCAAGCACAACATTGAGTACTAATGCCATTGCACCCATGCTGTAACCAGCATTCAGACTATCTGTTGTATTAATGACCATAATTTTTCTATTGCTATATCCAAGCAGGATGGCGCTTATCCTGAAAATTACAGGAGTTATTCTTGATCCAAAGAAATTTATTATGGAATCTTCCATGGCAGTACATCTGCCCAGTTCATAGTTTTGCGTATCCCTGTAGGCAACATTGGAATCCATGGTATTGATAATCCTAGTAACAATAGCTCCTGCAAGTCCAAAAAAAGCGTAGAAAAATAACGGTGTCAAATATCCATCAACAAATCCCTCAGCTATTGTCTCTATTGATGCGGAGGCAAGACCATGAGCGTCCATGTCATTTACAGGTCTTCTTACAACCATAGCAGTATAACCCCTTGCGGATTTCAAATCGTTGTTTTCCAGTGAATCCATTATCTTTTTAATATGCTTACCCATTGAATTAATTGAGAAGGTGCTCTTCAGAAAATATGCATATATTATGATAAAAATTATTAGGATTATTGTATTTTTCGGGCGATATAAAATATACATGATTATTATAACAGGAAGCGTATTGATGATAATTACAGATAGCAGAAAAATGCACCCTGACAAAATTTTGTTTTTAAATTTACTGAAATACGGTTTAACTTTTGCTATAATCTTTCCTGTGATCACCACAGGGTGTATAATATCAGGGGGTTCGCCTGCAACAGTATCCAGAATAACCGCAATGATAAGAGTCAATATCAGTAGCTCAGCACCGTTTATCATAATATCAGTTTTTCTATTTTTCCCATGTCCATATTATCTGTGAAAAGCTTTGCGCCATATGCCACATTATCTTCAAGAGTTCTATGATAATCCGGTACTTCCATTTTCAATATTTTGTTAAGGAAATATCTGTTTTCAAGTATACCATGAATATTAGTTCCATAAACATTACCATTTACAGACCCCTCAGATTTGCCATCAACGTAGGCAAATGGTTTCTCATGGTTTTGTACAATCTGGCCATAATGGATTTCATATCCTTCTTCATTAGGATTTTCACCGAAAATCGCTGAATTCAGAGTGTAGTTTACTTTTCCGGTCTGTTTTTTATCCATATATTCTGTTTCAACATCGAGGATTCCCATGCATGTTATTTCACTATTATCAGACTCCACCTCATTTTTATCTACAATTCTTTTCCCAAGCATCTGGTATCCCCCACAGATACCAATTATGATTTTTGTTCTACAAACGCTTTTCAATTTTTTCAATATCCCACTTTTTTCCATGTATTGTAAATCTTTCCCTACGAGTTTTGAACCGGGCAATATTATTGTATTGCATTCATCTATGGCATTTATATTAGAGGCATCCACATATGTAAATCCTATGTTAAGCATATATAATGGGTCTAGATCACTATAATTCTCCATATACGGATATTTAACAACACATATCCTATTATTCTGTATTACGGATTTTGAATAATTCATGGAATCCTCGCCAGGCAATGATAATTCAGAATGTGGTATTACGCCTATTACACTTTTACCGGTCAAACGTTCCAGTTTTTCTATGCCGCTACGAAGCATGGACACATTGCCCCTCATCCTGTTTATAACTAGATATTTAACAAGTTCACTGTTTTTCATGAGTTTTACTGTTCCGTAAAGCGACGCAAAAACCCCTCCACGTTCTATATCAGAGATAAGTATTGCCGGAGTTTTAAATATATTTGATACAAATATATTGGCGAAATCCCTGTCCTCCATGTTTATCTCTGCGGCGGAACCCGCCCCCTCGGCTATAATAATATCATACTCTCCTGAAAGTTGCTTCAATGATTCTCTTATAATACTTTCTGCATTGGATTTTAGATATTCATAATACTCCAATACGTGTAGTGAACCTATAGATTTACCCTGAACTATTATCTGGGACTTCCCCATACCCTCCGGTTTTATGAGAAATGGATTCATATACATGGACGGGTCAGACCTGGACGCGATAGCCTGCAGCCACTGTGCCCTTGATATCTCTGAGGAATCCTCAAGGGATACTGAATTGAGTGACATGTTGATAGCCTTGAATGGGGCAACACTGTAGCCCTTATCAGAAAAATATCTACAGAGTGCCATAGCCATTGTACTTTTACCCGAATCCGATGCTGTTCCAAGTATCTGTATCATTTTAATCATGCCTATCACCTATGTATTCCCTTATAGACCTGATCAATACAGTGTTCTTTCCGTGTTTTTTTATACTTATCCTCATATAGTTAATACCGAATTCCGGGTAGTCATCCAGTAACCTGATCATTATCCCCCTCTCTGCAAGAAATTTTTTCATATTCATTCCATCAATACCGGCAGGAAGTTTGAAAGTTGCGAAATTTGCCCTGGGAGACCCGATAAGTTTTATATTTATACTTTCCAGAGATCTAATGACATAATTCCGTTCCCTTTCTACCATTTCTGCAATACCGTTAAAATTCATATTACAGGTTCTTAAATACAGCAGTGCAGGCTGGCTAATCCTCCATGGCTCCAGATTTTTCTCTATTCTGCTTATGTTATTATTCGATGACAGTACATATGCCAGCCTGAGGCCAGGCACAGAAAGTATTTTTGTCAGAGACCTGCCTATTATAAGATTTGGGTATGATTCAATAAGTTCCACTTCATCTAGTTCCCGGTTGTTTACAAACCATATAAAAGACTCATCAAGAAATAATCTTGCATTCTTTTTTACACAGATATCAAGAATTTTCATGATATTTTTTTTACTCATGATTTGACCAGTGGGATTGTCCGGATATACCATGAATAATGTATCAAAACTATAATTTTCTATTATTTCCGGATTCTTATTTATAACATTGAATGGCAATATGATTCTGTGTGCGGCTGTGGCGGCATACATATATTCTGTAAATGCCGGTGAGATTACTATTACATTACCATCAATGCCAGCCATATAATGATATATAAAGAAAGTCAGTCCTGGAATTATTGTAATATTTTCATTTTTAAATTTATGTTCAGAAACAATGGATTTATAAAACTCAAGATTGACTTCTGGATAATTTTTTATATATACACTGCTTATTTTCATATTTTTTACCTGAATAAAATCATTCATGTTAGCAGAGAAATCCAGTGCCGATTCTGGTTCTCCCTGCTGTTCCCGTGCAAATCTGTATATATCCCCACCGTGCATTTTTGTTTATGATTATTTATTATATAATTTTATACGGACTATTTTCATATGTTGAATTTATCAGGATGAGAAATTTATCTATGATTATATACTACAGAATACGCATCATACGTATTATAGAATTTCTGTAGCTAACAGTTCATAGTAATACTTATATAGTCTTTTTAAATACAAATCTCAACTACAGATTTATGAAACGGAGTATTATTAGTCCGGTCATAACATCTGCAATAAGATATCGAAGTGTTAGCATGACGGACCTTTTGGAAGATTTTGAAACAAAAAAAGAGGCAATCAGAGATGAAGTAGAACTCCATATTAAGAAGCGAGATGAAGCCAATGCAGAAGCGCAAAAGTATGCTAAATTACGTGACGAGTTAAATCAAAAAACTCACGAAATGCGCGAGCAGGCTAAGGAGAAGATTGCTGAAAAAAATGATTTAATTGAAAAAATCAAAACACTGCGTGACGAGAAAGAAGTTCATTATAAAAATCTGTCTGAATTAAAAAAGAATTTGAGGGAATATAAATCATCCATTGGAACAGGTATGGACATAAAAGATATAAAGGCCAAGGAAAAGGAACTCCAATATCTTGAAAAGAGGCAGCAAACCACCGAGCTTAAGAAGGAAGAAGAGAATAAAATGATAGTTGAAATAAGAAGGCTCACAAACGAAATCAAGAAATCAAAAATCCAGAGAGAGGAGGAACTTTTAAAGAATGATACCATAAAAGAGCTTACTGATAAAATTAATGAGGAACGAACAAAAGGGGAGGAATATAAGAAACAGATAGAAGACCTCTCTAACAGAATCTCCCAGCTCAGTGATGAAATTAATGAAGAACTCCAAAGGCTTGATGAAGTTCGTAAAGAGGCTGATGAAAAACACGAAGTATTTATTAAGTACAGTCAGGAATCAGAGGCTGAGCACGCTGCATTCATAAAGACCAAGGGGGAACTCAAGGATATGGAAAAAGCCATATTTTCAATTAGAAATAAAACAAAAGTAACCCGTAAGAAAGAGAAGGAATCTGAACTTCAGGAACGGGCATCAGAACTTTATGAAAAGTTCAAAGCTGGAGAACAGCTTACAACAGAAGATCTTTTAATACTCCAGAAGGCCGGCTTCCTGTAAGTATGAATGGCAGAACCTTAGGTATATTATTAATTCTGCTAGGTTTTATCATTTTAATATTTCTGGCAGTGAAAGGCCTTGTACATGTTGGTCTGTTTTTATTCATTCCATTTGCAGTGAGTAGCACACCAGTTGCCATAATACCATTTCTATTGATTTTTTCCGGCGTTGCTCTATATTTTATTTCCACACCGGTTATAAATAGGGATAATTGGCATGATGAAAATTATCCTGAAAATAACGAAAAAAAATCACATGTTGGTGGTTTTATTATGATAGGCCCTGTTCCCATAATATTCGGTAATGATAAAAAATTGATTTATATATCAATTGTTGTTGCAGTTGCCATTATGGTGATTTACATTCTACTGGCATTCAATCTTCTATGATTTTGGATGCAAGGGATACATTATATATCCTTGATTTCCCCATCAAATCCATGTCAGGTGCTATTATACTATCAAGTATTTCTGAATCTTCCCCGATTACGCAATTCCTCATTATAACCGAGTTTTTAATTTTAGTACCCGATTTGACTGTTACATTCTCCATGAGTAGAGAATTTGTTATTTCTACATTATTCTCCAGTAATGCATTATTATAGATAGCTGATCTGTTAAGGGTAACCCTATCGCCTGTTTTTATACCTGTCCCTGTATAACAACGATTTACATTGGCTTTTTGCAAACCGCTCATATCCATTATTATATTCTTTCCCTTTATAAAATTTTCAGTATAAGTTTTTCCATATTTTTCAACCATTATCTGATTTGCAATTATCAGATCGTTTGGTCTTCCCGTGTCAAGCCAAACCCCCTTTCCCATGTAACCATATATATCAATATTCTTTTTCATCAGCTCCGGGAAGAGGTCCTTTGCGAAATCATAGGGTATTTTATCAATATAATCCATAATTTCTGGCTCGATTATGTATATGCCTGTGTTGGCTATATGCGAAAATGTCTGGTCTTTATCCGGTTTTTCCAGAAATCTTATGATTTTGTTATTTTCTAACTCAACTATTCCGAATTGTCTGGGATCCTCTACTTCGGTAAGAACTATTGTTATTTTCGCCCCCATGCTTTTATGGAATTCAAGTATCTCTGATATATTAAAATCGGAAAGTATATCTCCGCTCCCAACGATAAAAGTATCATCGATAAAATTGGAGACAAATTTAACGCTACCGGCTGTACCAGCCGGTTCTTTTTCCACAGAAAACAGTATGGTCTGGTCATCATGTCTGTTCTCTATTATACTTGTGATAAGCGAACTGAATTTATAACCTGTTGTTACAATTACATCCTTGATGCCCGCACTATAGTAGGAATCCAATAGGTATAACATGCATGGCTTTCCTGCTATGGGCACCACCGGTTTCGGGATCGAATATGTTATGGGCCTGAGCCGTGTACCTTTCCCACCAGCCATAACCACTGCTTTTATAGTCATAAGATTGAATAATACAGATATTTATATTATTTTGCTTCCATAAGGAAACTTTAATTATTCAAATTTTAATACACTTTGTATGACTTCTAGCATGCCTGATCCTGAAACATATCCAATAAAACCAAGATCAACAAGGAAAAAATGGTATGCCATAATAATAGTTCTAATTCTCATTCTTTCTTCCTTAGGCATTCTCTCATTGTTACATCCATCTAGGCTGGAACCAGAAATTTCAGTCGATGTGGCCCCCAATTATATTACAGTTGGGCAGAACTATACCTTAGCCCTTAAGGCAGACGAATCATACAAAGATATTACCATAGAGTGGGGAGATAACAATCAGACAACTCTTAATTATACCGGGACCTTTTTGTCAATTTCACATGTGTATTCAAGTCTAGGTATATATTATATTAGCTACTGGGCAAACTTTTCTTCAGGCATTTATAAGTCTAACACATACATTCCTGTATATGTGGAATCTTCACAGATTTCAAACAGAACAGCATCAGGCATAATTACAGTTTTGAATTCCAGTAAACCTTCAGTTGTATCAAATTCGAATATTTATTCACCCGGTACGGTACTTAATATAACGCTTGGGAATAGCAGTTGCCCGGCCAATTCAACATTTACAATAAAGAAGCAAGAATTATTTGAATATAAAAATGGAACTATCCCCCCTATTCCATCTTTAAATTCCACATTTAAACTCCAGCTCTCGCTCGGATATTATATACTTAAATTATCTACTATTACAGGCAATGGAACAAAAAATTACACAACCTATTATTATATGGATATACCTGTAAATCCTCATGCCAGATTATATATCACCACTGTATCTGATTCTATTGTTGTTGATAGTCTCACCCCATTCACAAATCTAAATCCGCAGGAAGCATGTACAGAAGGTAATCTGCAAATACTTTATAACACAGAGGAGTTTCTGATTGGAAACAGCACCTCAGGTTACTTCCCTGAAATAGCCTCTAGCCTTCCAATGCAAGACGGAAAGAGTTATACATTTAATATAAGCCATAATGTAAGGTTTCAGAATGGCATTCCTGTGAATGCATACGATGTCTATTATTCCCTCGTTATGGATTTACTTCTAGAAAACAAATCACCTCAAACTCCTGGATGGATTCTTGCTCAGTATCTTCTGCCCGGGAACTACCATGATACAAATAATTACACAAATATAAAGAATGCAATTTCATATAGCAATCAAACCGATACTGTCACGCTCAATTTTACAGTTAAATTAAATCCTGATACAGTATACAGTATACTTTCATCTCCCGGCACTTTCATTGCATCAGCAGCAAATCTGAGTCAAAATGGTGAAACAATTTCTTTTAACCAAACAGGTTTCCAGTTATTTAAAACAGACAATTTAAACTATACCATGGAAAATATACTTGCTGATGGTCCATATGAAATAGAGAAATCTGCTCCCGGAAGTTATATTATGTTGGTTCGCAATCCTGATTTTAAAGGTAATCTACATAATCCGGAACCTAAAATCGATTCCATAATTATAGAATATAAAAATAGTTATTCTTCCATGTATCAGGATATGCGATTCAATACATCTCAGATTGCAACATTCCCATCTTCATATACATATATATCAAGCATTCATGGAATTTCTGATAATATTACTTACAATATGTCAACTATATATAATTTTAATTCAAATATAAATGAAACGCTTCTGGGAAAATATGTCACAGACAAAAATATTCCCTCTAATTTATTCTCAAATATCACAGTACGTAAAGTTTTCTACAATGCATATCCCGGTCATAATTTAACACTAGCCAGAAGCCTCTGGTATTCTTTTATAAAAAATATAACAGTGCAGAAAAAATATGGATTAACATCAAAATCACAATATCATAACAGTTCACTGATTATTCCAATATTTACAGAATCAGGTATTTCCGGTTCTAACATATCAAAATTTTCTTCTAATTTGGCTAAAATCATAGGGAATGGATCGAGTTTCCCTATTATTCTGGAACCAGAATCATTTATGGATAATCATATATCTAGAGGTGCCAATCCGATGCCAATATATGAAGAAGCTTTACCTGAAACGAATGATTCTAATTACTATTCTTATCTTGGAAACACAATGAATTTTACACATTCATACGATAACGGTTTTTATATTTATTTATATAATATTACAGATAAAAACCAGTCAGTTACCATGCGCGATCTAAATGCAAATATCAGTATCTTAATCCATAATTATAATGTTACAAATTTGAAAAATGTAGAGGGCCTTCTGGATAACCTCTATATGTATATATTCCCGCTACCTGGAACTTTTGAATTGAAGGTTTATTCGCAATCGTATATTATGATGCATATGTCGGTGACATCCTCAGGAATAATATTGTTCAATAATATAGATACATGAATTTACAAAAATCATATTATATTTCTATTATTTTATCGAATAGTTTATCCGCTTCCTCTGTTAAATTATCGTGTGAACATAAATATAAAGAGGTGATGGGTTGCAGTGATTTCATTCTTCTGATATATTCTGAAATTTCTATCATTTTCTCCGGATACAGAGACATATCTGCAATTATCAAGGATTTTTCAGTAATAAACCCTATCCCAGTTATAAATTTATAAATGTCAGATACTGGAATTTCAGATGGGAATCTGTGGTACAGTCCCACGTCAAATGGGATACCCATAATATTGATTTCCTTTGCCATATTTTCTATTAATTCATATTTTAGCACGCCTTCACTGTAAGCGCGGGTAAGGTCCAGGTTCATAAAATCAAAATCATGTCCAGAACTGCGTTTTAAATTTTTTATCTCTTTATAAAATTCTTTCTTCTTTTGCATTTCAATAATTGATTTTTTGTATTCATATGTAAGCAATTCTAAATTCAGTCTGTATTTATAATAATCCCTGAGAATCACCATGTCGGCCAGATTCACACCGGTTTTTCTACCTATAATCAGGTAAGTTAATTTATCTTTCCTGTCAGAACCACCGGACAGCAATGTTTTATAAATCTCTTTATATATACCAATAATTCCAAAATCACGGCATATTGAAAGGGTAAAATATTTCTTTTGATCTGATATGTCAAAATTATTTATAACACTCTCTATATCACTGGATTTTATCATCTCTCTTCTTATTACAGAATTAATAACATCAATCCTGGATTCATATGGTATGAAATCGAGAAACTGGTTATAAATATCAATTCCCGGGTCAAATAGATCCAGTGGATTTGAGGGTATGCATAGTACATCATTCAGGATATGCGAGGTCACACCGATCCGGTTCCCCTTTATTCTAAATTTTTTTATATTTGAAATGAGTTCAATTAAATCAGTTCCATTGTGTATAACAGACCCAGAATATTTGTACCCACTAAAAATATCAAAAGTGAAAATTCCTGTAATCAGTGAAATATTCTTATTATTGGAGGCCAGTAAAACTTCACAGTTCCTATTTATGTTCAATGAAATATTATCAATAAGTTTCCTATTATCTGCATGTATGCCAAAATTTTTAAAGGAAAGAACCATATTTCCATTAAAATTATCCCGTATTTGAAACCACCCCCTTTATTTCGTAGCTCAGCAATGCTGTAAATCCGATAAAAACAGTTATGAATAAAAGCGGGAATATAACTATCCACCAGACACCAAAAAATACGAATGCATTTACATTTCCATTTAAATACATAATATTCCCGATATCAACCACAAATGGATTTTTAAAGTAAAATCCAAAATATGTTATAATAACAACAATTCCACTAATCGCTCCCATATCTGTCAAAACATAAGGAATAAAGGCGAATAATTTCCATAACTTCCCATACGAGAAATTTCTATTTTCGTATTCGGACACCTCAATATATCTTATAATATAAAACGGGAACCATCCGACTGATATTGCAATTATTATTCCAGATTCACTTGGTCTCGCCACATATAAAATCAGAAGCATAATTAAAAGATACGGGGTCGTTGTCAAAACTCTCACAATGTAAAATATGATTTTCTTGAAAATACCACCTATATAATTTATCAGAAAACCTATTGATACACCTACCAAGGAAGAAATGGCAAGTGATGCAAACATTATTGTAAAGTCAAATTTTAAGGATCCGATAAGTGCGGGCAATATTGATATACCGTAATAAGTTGTTCCAAAGTAGTTCCACCAGCCATCGTTTAAAGTAGGTTTAGAAGGTATAACGGATGCCGTTTTCTTGAATACAAGTAGTGATGAAAGTGTATTTACTCCAAGATAATATGGATAAACAATATCTGAAATAAACGCATATATATATAATAATATAAATGCGAGGCTTATACCTATGAGCAAATTCCTTGAATTAAATTTCATTTTTTCCACCGTTGTTTATTACATCTATAAATAAACTAAATATTAGTGCAATGATGGCCAGAATAAATAAACTGTATATACCACCCATTATGCCATATTCATAATCAAGAAACGAATAGATGGCAAATTCCCCTATATTCATATAAGAAAATATATAACTTATGATAATCATTCCACCCATGAATATAACAAATACAGATTTCAGTTCCCTTAGCACCCTGCTTCTTATTCCCCTTTTTATAAAAATTATATATTTATCCATGAATGCGTTCCTGGTAATTCCAGCTTTCATATATTTTTTATTGTATTCTATGGATGTTTCATGGCTTATATAAACACTCAGATAAATGACTGTGGGAATAAACATGGCAAAAAACGGAAGTGCCATATGATCTAATAAATCTATAAATACGGATAATGATCCATGTATAATGCTATCTATTAAAATGATATTTGTTGGTTTAGTTATATAAATTCCGTTTCCTGTTGAAGATATCCAGCTATTCAATGTAACAGAACTATTGGAAAGGATACCATGTGTAGGAAACCACCCCAGTACGCCAGAAAATATTGCAAGAAGAACCAAGCCGGAAACAAGATAGAGAAATAAAAGTGGAAATATATTCATATTCAAAATCTTGGTAGTTTTGAATGCCGTTCCCGAGTACAGTCCGATAAAATACGAAACTGCATAGGATATTGCGAATGTTACAATTAAAAATAACACAGTTTCAGGTAGAGTAATTGATATAGCGCCCAGAACAGTACCAGAATAAAAGGATGTGCTAGTATATCCAACATTCCCCGTAAGAATTGCGTATATAAAATAAAAATACTGGAATACAATGTTTTGATGTAAACCTAGTATTTTTATGGAGCTTCCCGGGAAATCATTTCCTACAATTTTTGATGGCACAAATTTGAAAACAATAAACAGAAATATGGTTAAACCTAGAAATATGATTAGGTATTTCATCAAAATTTCTTTTATCTTTGTGCACTGCATTATAATATACCGATTCAACAGATAAATTTAAATGTTTATGTCAGACACATATGATTATCATTACTTATCTGCATCCCTCCAATTTGAGGTAAAATATGTCATCAAAACATCATCTGTGTACTGATTACCTATCATAAACTGCCTTTTTCTAACACCTTCATATTCAAATCCAAGATTTCTATATGTTTTTATGGCGTTTACATTGCTTGAAAAAACCTCTAAATTAATTTTCTCTATTCCCTGAGTTTTCGACCATGAAATTGCTTCCTCTATCATTTTTGTGCCTATATTCATATGTCTGAAAGCCTTTATTATCGCAATTCCCAGCGAGGCTGTATGCCGGTTTTTTTTATACATTCCACGCTGAATAGTTGTAACCCCCACAATCCTTCCGCTAACCTCTGATACAAGGGTGAGGTCATCTTTATTTTTGAGTCTTTCCTGCTCTCCTCTTTCAGTTAAAAGATAGTATTCACTTACAAGATATATCTTTTCATCCATTACGCTCTGCATGCATTCTATGATGCCTCTGGCATCTCCAGGAACACCACGCCTTATCAAATATTTTCCCGTCTGTTCATTTTTTTTGAACATCATGGCGACTCCAGAATATTTTTAAGTTCCTTATATATATTTTCCATTTTCTGTGAATTTTCCCTGGCATCAGATAGAATCCTGTCCTTATTCGCAATGAAATCTGAAGTTAAAATAGCACCCTCACGGGAAGCCTCTATAATACCTCCGTGTTCCAGTATCCGCAAAGAATATCTTATTTTGTGTTCAGGTATACCTGTCTGCTGTGACATTTTAATTATTCCAAGGGGCTGCTCCATTAACAGCGTCTTTATGATAGTAAGATGCCTTTCGAGGGTTTCTATATTTTCCCTGACTTCCTTAAAAATTGAGTAATCATTCATGGTAATAGATAGCAAGCCATTATTTATTATTTTGTGACACCCCTAAAAACTACAAATAAAAACTTCAGCCGTAAAACTAATTCTGCCTCAAATAAGCATTATTGAATAAACCATATAGAGTAAAAATTAAATCAGATTCCACTCTCTGGATTGTAAATAAGTTTGTCATGATCTTTTATTGTAAATTTTGCTGTAGTATTCAGGAGAGAACGTATATTTGCTTTTCTCTCCCCTATATATTCATCGTATTTTTCTGGATTTTTTGAATTCTCTCTGATTTTTAATGTATTATTAAGTAAGGCAATCTGAAGTTTTATTTCAAACTGCTTTCTTTCATCAAAATCATTTATATCAAAAATCTTTACCATTTAGACCTGATTACTTTATTATTTTATTAATTTTTTTATTTTCCAACCTTTCAGATATATTATAATAGTGATTTCCCACCTTCAGGAAAGATACTTCCATCTTTTAAGGTTAAAACTGAAACCATTATGTTTAACGTTGTAATTAGCTATTTATGTTTCATCTCAACAAACTGAATGATTTTCAATATGAAATACCTTTAGCAGGCAATATGAAAGTTCCCGGCATACTCTATATCAATGAAAAAATTTTGAGTCAATTCAGCGATGACGGTCCATTGAAACAGGTCATGAATGTTGCAACTCTCCCGGGTATTGTAAAAGCCTCCATGGCAATGCCTGACATACATCTGGGATACGGTTTTCCAATAGGCGGAGTTGCGGCTTTTGACTATGATGATGGGGTAGTATCACCGGGTGGTGTGGGGTATGATATAAATTGCGGTGTGTCACTGATTGCAACGGATCTGGATTATGATGAATACAGGTGGAGCGTCAATAGAATACTGGACGAGCTCTATAAAACAGTACCTGCGGGTATAGACAATAAATCAAGTTTTAGGATTAACTGCGAAGACGAAAATGAAATCCTTTCATCTGGTCTTGAATGGGCATTCAGGCATGGATATGCAACTGATGAAGATATAATACATACTGAGGAGGGAGGTCATATGATTTCCAATATTTCTGCTGTGAGTGAAAAAGCCATGAAAAGAGGGAAAAATGAACTTGGAACCCTGGGAGCGGGAAATCATTTTCTGGAAATAGATCGGATCGACAGGATATTTGATCGGAAAACTGCCGAAAAATTCGGATCAGGAAGAGAAAATAAATTGGCAATAATGATTCATACTGGGTCTAGGGGGCTGGGTCATCAGGTCGCAACCGATTATTTAACCAGGCTAAATGAATATGATGGTAGTGTGAAAATACCTGAAGATAGGCAGCTCATATCTGCGCATATAAGCAGTAAACCCGGAGAAGATTATATAAATGCAATGAATGCTGCTGCTAACTTTGGATTTGTCAACCGTCAGATAATAACATATAAAATACGAGAGGCATTTGAAAAAATAATAGGCATGGATTTTGAAAGTATTGGTATAAACACTGTTTACAGTCTTGCTCATAATATGGCAAAGGTTGAAACATATAGCATTGATGGTATAAAAAGAAAATTGCTAGTACATAGAAAGGGAGCCACCCGGGCACAGCCGGCAGGCAGCACTACAGGCTATTTCCAGGAAACGGGTCACCCTGTAATTATACCTGGCCATATGGGGGGTCCATCATATGTACTGGTAGGATTGAAGGGAAATGAAGAAACAACATTTTCCAGTTCCTGTCATGGTGCAGGGCGCATACTGAGTCGAAAGGTAGCCACCGAACGATTTACCGTGGATGGTGTCAAGGACGATATGAGATCTAGGGGAATATATTTACGTGCAACAACGGGGAAGGCGGTAGTTGAAGAATCTCCCGGGAGTTATAAAAACATTGACGATGTAATTGCGGTAATTCAGGGGGCGGGAATTGCATCTCCCGTGGTTTCTCTGATGCCTGTGGCGGTCATGAAAGGGTAGAAAATATAATTATATCATGGTTTTGTCCAGCACTGCGTTAATATTTTTCACTTTATCATAAAGTGCCCTGAATTGTGGAACCGTAAGCTGTTGTGCCGCATCGCTCAGTGCCTTTGAAGGATCAGGATGTACCTCTATCATTAATCCATCAGCTCCCGCAGCTGTGCCACCCAGTGCTAGTGGCTCAACATATCTATTTACCCCGGCAGGATGACTTGGATCTATAATTACCGGGTATTCGGTTTTTTCATGCAGCACGGGAATTGCGGAAATATCCAGAGTAAATCTTGTGGATTGCTCAAATGTTCGTATGCCTCTTTCTGAAAACATTATATTTTTATTGCCATTCATTGAAAGATACTTAGAGGATGCTATGAGTTCATCAATGGTATTTCCGAATCCTCTCTTGAGCAAAACAGGTTTTTTCTGTTTGCTCACCTGTTTTAGAAGTGAAAAATTCTGGGAATTCCTTGATCCTATCTGAATTATATCTGCGTATTCCTCTACAAGTGGGAGTTCCTCAATATCCATAACCTCTGTTATTACTGCCATTCCAGTTGCTTCTCTGGCCCTGGACAGCAGTTTAAGGCCCTC
>JAKAAE010000012.1 GCA_021797225.1 Thermoplasmata archaeon
TCTGTATCTGTGAAGAGTCTTCTACCGTGCGAACTTCCATGACATGTGATTGCAAACTAAATTTAAACATTGACTATTATTTCAAAAATCAACTCTATTAGCTCTATTATTTTGACATATTTTATATATGACCATTATGATTTGCACAAAGATAGTTGATGAAAATTTTTACATCAATTTATTTTTTAAAACGCTATCAAAATAATGGAGGATTATAGATATTGCGGGACCTATAGATGTAATAAACTTATTTATACAAACATTAGATTACCCTCCATGTCAATCAGGAATAAGGAAATTTTAGTTACAGGCGGCGCAGGATTCATTGGATCAAATTTAGTAAACACTCTGGCAAAGGAGAACCACGTATATGCACTTGATGATTTGCAGACAGGTTCAGTTCATAATTTAGATGATTCAATAGGAAAGGTAGAATTCATAAAGGACAGGGTAAAGAACATCAATGATTATGAAATCAATCCGGACTATATCTTCCATATAGGCATATACTCATCATCGCCAATGTACAAGAACAACCCGCATCTGATGGCAAATGCCATTGACGATTTGATTACAGTACTGGAATATGCCAAGCCCAGGAAAGTGCCAATAGTGTATGCATCAACATCATCAATATACAATGGGATAGAGGAACAGAAGGAGGATGTAATACCTAAGGTATCGGATTACTACACTGAAGCCAGAATAGCAATGGAGAGGATAGCAAACCTGTACTGCAACTTATACGATATGAGCGTTTCTGGTATGAGGTTCTTTTCAGTATACGGCTACAATGAGAGGTCAAAGAAGATCTATGCAAACCTTGTATCGCAGTTCCTCTGGGGAATGCACGACAATATCCAGCCTGTTCTATACGGCGATGGTGAGCAGAAGAGGGATTTCGTATTCATAGAGGATCTTGTCAATGCTTTAATCCTTGCGGCAGAGAACAATAAAAAGTTCAATGTGTACAATGTTGGCACAGGGAAGAACTATACCCTGAATGAGTTAGTTAAAATACTGAACAGGCATTTAAAGAAGGATATAAAGCCTGCATACATTGAGAACCCCATGAAGGACACATACGTTTACTACACAAAGGCGGATATAAGGAAGACTGAGGAGAAGATAGGGTTCAGGGCAAAGATATCACTGGATGAGGGAATAGATAAATTGATAAAGTATTATAATTACTAAATTTTTATAAAACTTTCTTATTAAACATAGGTTTTAATATTATTTTTCTATAGATAAAGATATGGCAGTGTCGCCCAGAAAAGGAATGTATATACCAAAAAGGGCCACCTTTGTCCGCAAGAGAAAACATTCATCAAGAGAAAGATTTGAACCAGGGTATATCACAAAGGAAAAACAGAAATTAAAAAACGAAAAGGATAATATCACCAATCTAAAAAAAGGACTGAACAAATGCGGCGCTAGAATGGAATGTGTCAGGAAGGTTATAAAAAGAAGCAGGATTTGCAGACATAATTATGAAGAGATGAACACCGGATTAAGGAAAGTAGTCAGAGTTTATCTCAGAAATGGTGGTTATCTTCACCTGGAGGATGACAGATGGATTTACCATAAAAAAGAATGATATAGGATTTCCTTACTTCTTGAAATATTAAAATCATGATTCAGCATATTCTTTTACTGATTTTAATAACGAAATAAAATTTTCTTTTGTCAGTAGTCCCGTATTGACATTGCGCGGGCTCGGGTGGTAAGACCCGTATAAACGTATGCCTGAAATATCGTAGAATTCTCCATGCCCAAATTTCATATTTTTTGTATTAATTCCTCTAGTTTTAAAATAATTAATAATAGAATCGAAAGCAATCTTTCCGAGACAGACAATAGCCCTGACATTTTTCATTTCATCTATTTCCTGGTGCATAAAACCACTGCAGTTTTTCAGTTCTTCGTTCAACGGTTTATTATCTGGCGGTGCACATTTCAATGCCAGTGTTATGTACATATTTTTGTATTCCAGACCATCGTCCCTGTTTTCCGATGTTGAGATATTCGTCAATCCTACCTCGTAAAGTGAAGAGATAAGAAAATCAGAGCTACGATCCCCTGTAAAAATTCTTCCGGTTCTATTGCCACCGTTGAAAGCGGGGGCAAGTCCGATGATGAGTATTTTACCGTTAATATCTCCATAGCCCGTTATAGGTGCGTCCCAGTATTCTTCGCCGGCATATCTTGCCGGAACTTCCCTGTTTTTCCTGTACTCCACAAGTCTCGTACACTTTCTGCAATCAATTATGCATTTATTTAATTCGTCGAGGTTCATTTCAGGCTATGGCCTCCGTCTACTGGTATCACAGCACCGTTAATCCATGAAGATTTTTCATCTATCAGAAAGGTAATAACGCGGGAAATGTCCTCAGGCGGAGTTTCCAGATCCCCGTATTTCCTCATTTTAGTATAGTCCCTGCCAATAGTGAAATTCTGTATTATATATTCCGGAGCAACAACATTTACTGTGATTCCTCTCTCCAGCAATTCAAGTGCCATAATTTTTGCAGCCTTTTCCAGGGCGTATTTAGATATTGAATACGAAAGCAAATTTGGTTTATTTTTTACCGAGCTTGATGAATTACTCACAAAGATTATTGAAGAACCGTAACCCATATGCTTTATTGCGTGTTTTGCGAGGTATAGAGGAATCTGCAAATGATTAAGAATCATAGGCCCCAGACCGTCTAGATTTTCTATAGTATCTTCCACAAATCCACCAACCATTACTACCATGGAATCTATGGATTTTAATTTATCCAGTGATTCTTCTACTAAGTCATTACAGCTCTGTTCATCTTTTAATTCCCTTGCAACATATTGTATATTTCCGTAAACTGAATATTCTGAGACAATTTTTTCCAGTTTTTCATTGTTACGTGAATTAATTAGAATTCTGTTCCCGGCTAACAGAAGGTCATAGGCAAGTGCCTTCCCGAGTTCTCCTGTACCAGCTAAAAGGATATTTTTTCCGGACATGGTATCAAATGTGGCACACTTTAAAATACATTTCCATTGAAATACCATAAAAGAAAGATGCATATTATTAGTTACAAACCTGATCTCTCAGATGGTTAAGCATTTGAATTGCATTATTTCTATCTGCGACTTTTAGTCTAAGAGTTCTATTTCCATATTTTATAATAATTAGTTTTTGCTGTTTGATAATAATTGCAAATGCAATAAAATAAATACCCAGTGGCAAAAACAATATTAAATTAATGGAATGGAAATTGTTCAGATAAAACATAAAAAATAGGGAGCAGGATATATATGCTATTCCCAATAAAAATTCAATATATACAATTCGTGAAATGCCCTCCTGAATACTTCCAATATCACTGTAATTGAATGATTCATAATCTTTATGGAATAAATTTGAAAAAATTATTCTTCTATCAGTTAAATAAATTAATGTATATTGAGCTAAAATTTTCTCATCCGGAAGGAGGATATTATCAACACCGTAATATTTATTCAACGGGTACTTGTCCATGAGAGTAAAATATAATCGAAATATAAAATATTTTTTTTAATGGCTATAATCAATCCATAGAATACAGCAATAAAAATTTAACCGGAGAAACGTGGATCTCCATACGTTAGTCTGGATAGGATGTCATTATGAAATTTAATATATCAAGATTGCATTGCATTTTTATGAGCCAGATAATAATAATAGGATATGCGCTCGATACGTTTGTGTCGTTTTTTATTGGAGCATGGTTTGCCAGGTTCTGGCTTAGGCATCCCTTTAGAAGGAAACCTGCAACCGGTAAGGATTCTATAATAGGAAAAACCGGTGAAATAAAAAGTATTCTCAAAAATAACTCATATGAAATCGCCATTGACTCACAGTTATGGAGAGCTGTGCCAGATGATCCACAGGAAACATTTGCCAAAGGAGAAATAGCCTATGTGAAATCAATCAGGGACCTTACATTATACATTTCTAAAATTAAATGATTAAATATAAGGAATAACTGTTATAATAATGTATAATTATAATATCGGTGTAATCGGTGGTAGTATAACAGACAAAACACATTGTGACATTGCCTATACTCTGGGGAAGTATTTATCTTCCAGAAATTGTGCAGTTTTCTGTGGCGGTGGTTCCGGTATTATGGAGTGTGTTTCAAGGGGAGTACATGATGGAGGCGGAATGGTGATAGGAATACTCCCAGACGGTAACAGAATGAATGGCAATAAATATTTATCACTTGCTATTCCTACTGGTATCGGATATTTGAGGAACTTTTTGATTGTCAGGGCATCAGATGCTTTGATAGCCATAGATGGATATTCGGGAACCACCTCTGAGGCGGCATTTGCCCTAACCGAGGGAAAATCAGTAATTTCAATAGACGAACTACATATAAGAAGAAAGGAAAGCGATGGAAAAATAATATTTGAGAAAGACCCAGAAAGAGCAGTAGAAATAGCTATAGAAGAGGCAGAAAAATTTCTACTGTCTCTTTTATGATTTGTTGTTTTTCAGTAAATGTACCTTTGTCATATGGGATACCATAAAAATCAGCAGGAATATTCCTATTAAGTATTCTACAATTACATCTCCGAGAAGTCCGAAGTGTACTGTAAACATTTTATAAGGTACTAAGAGTATATATAATATTAAGATACCAACCAGCATGATAATTACTACGGCTATCGCAGGTTTCATCTCTCTTAGCTTCTTGAAATATAAAACTGCGGGTGAAGCAATCAAAATGATACTCAATGGCAACGCAATTTCAGTAAAATCATTCCATTTTACATGAGCTATACCCTTAACCTGTATAGAAGCCACAGCTATAAGGATAATGCCGACAAGAATTACTGCTATTTCAATATAAAGTTTGATGTTGGATTTGCTTTTAATTTCTTTTTTGGTTGTTGCCTGCTGTTGACTTGCTTCAGCTTTCGATTCCATATTATTATCTGTTTCCGGATTTATTTCATTCTCAGAATCTTCATTATTTTGATCTACCATCCGGTTAAGATAATTCAGTTATTATTAAATTTTCCTATTCGATTCGGTGTTCACGTGATTTATTGCATCAAAAACCAAAGCTGATAATATTTTTATCATTCTAGCGTTATATATATTATTATTCATTATTTGACGTTCATGGTCGATAATAAAATAAATAAAGAGATAGGCTATACTGATCATATGGAAGACGTATACATTGTTTCGGCAAAACGTACACCCATTGGGAAGTTCGGAAAATCACTTTCAAAAACAAAGGCAACCGATCTCGGTGCCGCAGCAATCAAAGCTGTTATAAAAGACTCCGGAATTGATAAGGATCTAATTGAAGAGGTAATAATGGGAAATGTAATACAGGCCAATGTGGGACAGAATCCTGCCGGTCAGGCCGCATTTTATGCCGGACTCAAACCTGAAGTAACAAAGAATACCGTAAATGTGGTATGTGCATCAGGAATGCTTGCCACGGAAAATGCTGCCAGAGAGATTATGCTGGGAGAACATGACATAATTGTTTCAGGTGGTTTTGAAAATATGAGCAATTCTCCACTGATATTGCCATCAGAATTCAGATGGGGGCCAAAACAGCTGCTTTATAAAAACCTGAAGATTGAAGATTCAATGCTGAATGATGGCCTGGTAGATGCCCTGTACGGTGAGCATATGGGAGTATCAGCCGAGCATTCTGCAAGAAAATATGGCCTGACAAGGGAACAGGCCGATGAGTTTTCTGTGGAAAGCCAGAACAGGGCAATCAGGGCTACTGAATCTGGAGAATTCGCAAAAGAAATTGTAAAACTGGACAATCTTGCAAAGGATGAGGGGATGAGAAAAACTTCAATTGAGGACCTAGCAAAACTTAATTCTGCATTTGACAGAAACGGCATACTTACGGCTGGAAATTCATCACAGTTGTCCGACGGCGCATCTGCCCTTCTTCTATCATCCGGGAAAGGCTTAAAGGAATACGGCTTGAAGCCAATAGCTAAAATTACGGGATTCAGCTCTGCGTCCCTGGATACAAGGGATTTTGTTGAGGCACCAATCCCGGCAACAAGAAAATTACTGGAAAAACAGCATAAGAAAATAGACTATTATGACCTTGTTGAACATAACGAAGCTTTTTCAGTGGCCTCTCTTATAGTTAGGGATCAGCTGGGAGTAGATAAGGATAGGTTCAATGTGAATGGTGGTGCAATAGCTATCGGACATCCACTGGGCAACAGCGGTTCAAGGATAATAGTAACGCTGATCAACGCCCTTCAGAGCAGGAATATGAAAACTGGACTTGCTACTATATGCCATGGGGGTGGGGGCGGTCATACACTCACACTGGAATTAATTTAAACTTTTATTATAAATTCACCTGTACAGGCAACAATGAAAGATTTAAAAACAATGCATCAATTATCATATGTCTTATTATTAGTATATACGATTTATGAATATATATGACGACGTAAGACTAAAAGCTACCTGGCCTTCAATGGGCTTCAGATACAGCATATTGCGAGTCACATTGCAGTGACCATCTGATCAGGGGCCGGGCTGAGAATTCCCCGTGGGTCAGGAAATTATGAAACGTGATTAATATCCGTTAAACCGGGGAAAAGTTGAATTTAAATTATCTTTAACGAATTTGATACGGTTTTTCATGGATAAATATTTTTATGAAACGGCATTGATAATGTTATCAAAGAGTGATTTGAGTTTTTTTAATACATCCCTATATTCCATGATCTTGAATGTGTCTATAAGTTCTTCTGGATTTCTATAAAAAAGGTAAACATCGTCATTTGTTGAGTATATAAGCAGTTTAGCGGGCAGCTCAATACCGATTTCAGGATTTTCTTCCATAAGATGTGTCCCTGCTATAGGGGAACCGAATATGAGTACAGTTTCATTCTGCATATCCAGACCGGCTTTTATTGCATTCTTTCTGTGATCTATTTCGGCAAATATTTCAAAATTTTTTTCCTTCAGAAAGTTCTTAATAATTCTAACAGTATCCTCGAATCCATACCTACTTTTATCCTTAATGAACATAAATATTAATATATATAGACTATAAAGATTTTATTACAGGGCGATTTTTAAGAGATTCATTTTTATATTACTCTTTTAAAATATGTTTATCAAAAAGATATAAATTGAATGGTAGAATACAATATTATGTCATGGAGAAAAATATTGGGCATGAAAGCACTAGAAAATTCGGGCAATCATGTTTCTATTGACCTGGGAAAAGGTGAAGTAGTTTTTATAACAAAGCAGGATGGAAAGTTATACGGCATTAACGGAATATGCTCACATCTGAAGTGTATACTTGGAAACGTGGCAGAAGATGGAAAGCATGTAATATGCCCATGCCATAATGCAGAATTTGAGCTGGATTCAGGCAAAATGATAAAGCCACCATTCATAGCGCCCCAGCTTCCCATGGAAAAATATACATTGAAGACGTATAATTTAAGGGAAGAGGCGGGGTTTATAGAAATAGAAGAATAAAACTTATTTTTTCTTTTTTTTATTCATAAATTTATTTATTCTTTCCTTTGTATTATTCCCGGATTGCAGTATTCCGAATAATGCTGCCTCATAATCAAGTTTCATATTCAAATTGTTGTCCGTGCTGTTGTTTACAGTACGTTTCGCTATAGTTACTGTATCCACCGGCATGCCGTTAATCAATGCTGCTATTCTTTTTGCTTCCATTTCAGGATTATCTGATAGAAGATCTACTAACCCGAAATCATATGCCTGTGCAGCAGAGAGCTTTTCCCCGGTAAGTATCATATACAGTGCCCTGTTACGACCTACAACAGATGGAAGTATTACATTGCCCCCTGCTCCCGCATTGATACCTAAATTAATTTCCGGCTGCCCCAGTATAGCGTTTTCAGAACATATTCTTATATCAGTGGAAAGAGAAAGTTCCAGGCCACCACCGAGCACATAGCCATTTAGAAACGAAATTACCGGTTTCCTGTAATTCCTAAAGAATAAGGCAAGTTCGTTAAGTTTTAAATGGAAATTATATGCACCGGCTGTATCAATATCCTGGAATTGGCTTACATCCGCCCCGGCAGAAAAATTCCCCCTGCCTCCGATGATAACCGATCTGCAATTGTTGCTCACATTATTCATTGCATGGATAATTTCATCAACCATCTCCTCCGTTACTGTATTCATATGTTTTTCTCTTTTAAAATAAATAATGCATGTGCCATCTTCTTCCACTACTTCTATATTATTATAATCCATGTGTATATATCCATTATAAAATTAAATACTTGCTATGATAACATTATATGTTTCCTGAAAATAATTAAATATAGTTTTTATATGTGATTATATATGGATAATTACAGAACAGTAAAAATCTGTCCCCAGTGCGGATCACTCAAAATCAACTGGGTTGCCGGTGGAATTGCCGGGCCAGTTTATAAATGCGATGATTGCAATTATGTGGGTGCCTTTGTACTGGAAGTGAAAGTAAAGGATATTGAAAAGTTCCAGAAGGAATTGAGAGAAAATAAAAAATAGGATTATTAAAATGATAATACTTTTTGATGGCACCTCTGATTCCAGAAAGCTCGCACTGGACCTTTCTAATGCCGGGTATGATATTATTGCGACTGCAACGACGGAAGATGGAGTTTTAAAACTAGAAAAGGAGAAAATAAAGAGCATGATGGGAAAATTAGATTATAAATCCATTATGGCGATATGCAGAGAATACCCCATTGAAGCTTTAATAGATGCAACCCATCCATATGCCAATTCCTTACATGAGACCTGCATCAGAGTTGGAGCAGATACGGGCATTCCCCTGATCAGATATGAAAGGGAAAGTACAGCAATACAGGATGAAAGAATATATTATGTAGATAGTTATGAAGCTGCGGAAAGAAAAGCCCTGGATGGAAAGAATATATTTGTTACGACGGGAATAAAACATATAGAACTGTTCAGAGACATTATACAGAGCAGAAACACTATTATCCGGATCATACCGGATCCGGAAAATATTAAATTGTTACTTAACTTGGGCATCAAAAAGGATCATATTATCGCAATGGAAGGCACTTTCGATGAAAAAATCAACAGGGCTATAATGGAGTATTATAATATTGACACACTTATAACCAAGGATAGTGGATTTAATTCTGATCCTAAGATAAAGGCGGCATTATCATTTGGAATTAATGTCATCATTATATCCAGGAAACATTTTCCATGGAATAGAGTTGCGCACAATGAAGCAGAAATGAAAAAGATTTTAAACGAAATAAGAATAAAATAGGTATGTCAGGTGGCATGAGTCCGGCGGAGATTTATATGCGGAGCTTTGCTTATATTAGGGAAGAAATGAATCTTGATAATTCCTTAAAATCTGATATCATAATCAGGGTTGTACATGCTACTGCAGATTTTGAACTCGGTAGGTCACTGGTTTTCTCTAGATTTTTTGATAAGGCGATAGAATATATGGAAAGTGGTGGAAAGGTAATAACTGATATCAATATGGTATACGCAGGAATTCCAAGGCATAAAAACAGGGAATGTCTTATAAATGATCCTGATGTAATCACAGAAGCAAGAAATACGGATAGGTCCAGATCTTATGTGGCAATGAAGAAAGCCTGCAGAAAATATCCCGATGCTATATATCTTATAGGTGATGCTCCCACTGCTCTTTACTCACTGCTTGAGGGTGTTGAGGAGGGTTTATGCATGCCTGAGCTTATTATTGGGGTACCGGTTGGCTTTGTATCTGCACTTGAATCCAAGTCTAAACTACTTTCATTCAAGGGCAATTTCATTACAAACCTCAGCAGGAAGGGTGGTTCAGCAGTAGCAGCTGCAATTTTCAATGCTATGGAAGCTTATGGAAATGTATATTGAAAATCCTGACAGAACAGATTTAAGATACGGCTACACAACAGGTGCATGTGCCACGGCTGCTACAAAAGCAGCTCTTTTGATGCTTCTTACAGGCAATGTTGTGAATGAAGTTGAGATACGTTTACCGGTTAAAAAAACAGCCGAATTTCATGTAGAGCATCAAACAATAACAAAGGAATACTGTTCAGCTGCAATAAAGAAGGATGGGGGTGATGATCCGGATGTTACTACCGGGCTTTATATCTATTCAAGAGTGGAACTGATCGGAGAGCCAGAAATAGTCATTGATGGTGGTGAGGGTATCGGTACAGTCACAAAGGAGGGGTTGCCCATAAAACCAGGCCACCCGGCAATAAATCCAGTTCCGCTCAAAATGATCAGGACTACAGTAAATGAAATTATAGAACAGTTTAATTTATCAACCGGGGTTAAAGTTATAATATCTGCCCCGGGTGGATGCGAAATTGCTAAAAAAACATGCAATCCCAAACTCGGTATTATGGGTGGAATATCTATACTGGGTACTAGGGGAATAGTGATACCTTTTTCAGATTCCTCCTGGAAGGCATCCATAGTGCTGGGAATTAGAGTAGCGTCTAAAATGGGTATGGATTTTCTCGTATTCAGCACTGGAGGTAGGAGTGATACGGCGGTTAAGCAATTATTTCCAGAATTGCACGGGGAGCAATTTATCGAGATAGGTGATTTTCTGGGATTCTCTTTGAAAAGAGCGGTTGATGCGGGAATTAAAAAAATTGTTGTTGCCGGAATGCCAGGAAAAATGTCAAAACTGGCTGGTAATAACATGGATTTACATTCTTCTAAGAGCAAGGTGAACTTCAATTTTCTGGCTTCAATAGCTATAGACTGCGGTTATAATAATGATATTGTAACCAGAATCAGGAATGCCAATACAGTCCTTGAAGTAATGGAAATTATTAGGGACGATCCCAAATTTACAGAAGCTATTAGGAAGAAGTGCATTGAAAATATAAATAAATATACAGAAAATAAACTGAACAGTTCAGTAGAGATTATAAAAAATGAATATTGATATTTTACCCGGAGAAGCGTGAGTCCCTTGAGTTAGGGGAGGCTGTCACTAGGTGAAAATTTCCTGGTTCTATTATGGTTTTTCTAAGGATACTTATTAGCTTATGCAGTCCCTTTTAATCAATCTATAATAATAAGGATTATTTTTTGCCATTGCACATTAATGTAGACTCATTTCGGTATCTAAGCCTTATCATTGAAATTATGCCAAGTAAAGGCCCAATTGATAGAAATGAAAAAGCCCAATGCCACCCTACGGTATTTCTCAATATATCTATAGCATAAATTGATCCTACCGTTATTAAAAATCCCAGTGCCATCTGAAACGTTAATGCACTTCCTCTTATTTTATTACTGCTCAGTTCGGTAACTGCTGTTGAAAATTGTGCTGAATCTGCTATCACAGTTATTCCCCATATAATTCCCACAATTATTGTAATAAATGGTGCGGACCTGTAGGTTAATCCAATTAATATAGCAGAGGTACCGCTTATCCCCAGATAAATTGACGTTGATAATGTCCTGCCAATTCTATCTGATATTAGCCCGCCCAGTACAGATCCGATTACCCCGGACAGGCCAATGATAGAAAATGAAACAATACCTACCATGAACAATAATTTACTTCCTGTATAATAAAAGGCGAAGCTGGAGAATATAAATACAGGAATCCATGTCCACATGGCGTAAAGCTCCCACATATGCCCGAAATAGCCATAATTTGCGAGCATTACAGGTTTATTTCTAATTATTAATTTAATTGTATCCAGTTTAAATTTTGGTGTAACCATATATTTTTTATTATCACGCAAAATCAAGAAAACTATAGCTCCACCTAAAAGCGATAACATTGAGGAAAATTCCAGCAATTCTTCCCATTCCCGGATAAATGGTAAATCCAGTATTATGTGTGGCAATGCAGATCCCAGTGTAAGCCCCGCGATAACAATGCCAAGAGCTAATCCCCGCCTTGCTGGAAACCAGCTGGATACAATTAAAACTGCAACTGGATAAATACCCGCCATCATGATACCAGTTAACAGCATCAAAATCAGTTCAACAAAAAAATGATGATATAGAAAAACAAACATTACAGTGAATATGGCGCTCATGAGTGACGAAAATGCAAACAATTTTCTCGGATTAATTTTATCTGCAAGTCCTAGTGATGCGCTTATCAGTGCACCTCCCACAAAACCAAACTGTACCATCAGAGTTACAATAAGCGTACCTATTCCAGAGACACCCCAGATAATAGCAAGTTCGGGTGCTATGGCAGATGCACTGAACCATAAACTCATAACCATTAACTCCGAAATGCTCATTATAATAAGAGCAACCCACTTATATTCTTTTACAATCATAACTCACCATCACAAAATTATTTGAACTATCCCTATTATTATAAAAACGCTCCCGAGGATTTTATATGTGGTTAGGGGATTTAAATTATTTCCTATCCTGGAAAAGATAAATCCTGATATTATGGATACAATGCCTATAACAATAGCAGCCAGAATTACTATATGCCCGATAATAAGGTATCCTACAGTGCCCGAAAAAGCTGAGATTATCATTGCAAACGTTGCCGTTCCGACTGCAGTTTTTATATCCAGTTTGAGTATTAAAATTGCTATAATAAGAAACATTATTCCTCCGCTGGCTCCAAGTATTCCGGTTGCCAGCCCTATAGGTATTGAGATTAAAACTACTTCATATGCATTGATATTTATATTTTTTATATTTTTCTTGCTTTCATTTTGAGATAAATTTTTCTTCCTGATTAACGAATAAATGCCCATGGCAATTATAAAAACGGCAAATCCTATTTTTATATATACAGGTGGAATGAGGAAAGCTACCCTGACACCAATCTGTGAGCCTATTATTGCGCCTATAATCATAGGTATCCCTTTTTTTATGTTTACCCTGCCCCTCCTGAAATATACGTAGGCAACAATGAGCGAAGTAATAACGTCTATCAATAAACTAGTTCCTATAGCATCCTGTGGCAATTCTGAATTTATAATTATCAGTGCGGGAACAACCGCAACAACACCACTTGAGCCTAGAACACCTGTTAATGCGCCAACTATTATTCCCAATACAACAAATTCCAGGAGGAATAAATACATAATAATAAATGCAATTATTGTATTTAAATAATCTTATATAAGACTGTTTTTAATAATAAATCTCTAATAGGATTATTATTCGGACTATTAAGATTACACATAACAAGAAATTGTTAAAATATTTCACTAAAAAGTATGATAAATTAAAAATGCCTATTAGATCTTATTGTTTCAATAAATTTCAATACCTTGGCAAGATAACTGGCACTGATAAATAATTCAAAACCATCATTTGATATCATAAGCTGTGAAACATTAATGTAATTAAATGATAATGTTTCCAGAAATGTCTGTATTGAATCTTCATTTATTTTATTTCTATCAATAGTAATATTAATTTCAAGAAAATCCCCATATAATTTTCCGGGATATAATTTTATAATATTTTCTGGCGTTTCCCCTGAGATCATGACCCACATAGTATTGTTCTCCGGTATTATACGGATTGCACGGGCAAATGGGAAATATGCTGTCATTGCCTGAACATTATAATCGCAGGATAGGAGTGAAAGCCCTGTAATAATATTAATTTTCATGTCAGAGAATGGGTTGACTTCAGTTTCCGCTTTGGTCATGGTATAATTTTTCCTTAATATTGTTGATATTGTATTAATTTTAGGGGTATAATTATATTTCTTTTTTATTTCGCCCTGGATTATCCGGGATAAGGAATTATAATTAACAACGCCAGTATTTATCATCCATTTAAAAGTATTGTTTTCATTTAAAGTATTGATTACATCACTCTTAATATCTCCTCTTTTTGTTACCTTCAGTTTTTTATTGGATTGCTCCATGTATATATATATTGGAAATGGATATAATAATATTTGCTGAATATAATATACGGAATTTGATATAGACCAGAAGTATATTGTCTTTTATCCATCTCGCATATTTATACAAACTATCCTGCTAAATCCCTTATTTATATATAGTTATAGAATTTACGATCTCAAAATGAAATTACATGTAAAATTATAGTTTTCAAGGTTTTCTACTTATTATATTTGAGTTCAGTATAATATTATGAGAAACACTTAAATAGCAATTTTTTGTATTTGAATAAAATATTAACAAAAATAGATTTTAAAAATTATAATAAACTATACATAGATTTAATTTCAGTACTCTGCTTCTACATCTATTTCCTTTGTGGGATCAAGAAGTGCCTCTGCAGATGTCAGTGGCTCTTTAGGTGCACTGTTTAAACCGATCACAAAGAACATTGCTGCATATATACCGAGGACAATGTAGTCGAATGGATATGCTATAAGGTTTATTCCACCGGTAGGTGTTCCGCCCAGATATGATAGAAGTATCATTCCTGCAATGTAAACAGGTATCCATGCAGAGTTTTTCAGGTTCAAACCCATGAAGTGTTTTCTGCTTGCCTGGTATATGAAGATTACAGATCCTGCAAGTACTGCACCAAGTGCATATAATGTTGTGGGATATGTAGACCAGTAAATAAGGTATGTCGCGACCTCGAATGCCACAAAGCTCCATAACATCGGGTAAGGTATTTTAAAAGGCCTTTCCACGTTGGGATACAGTCTTCTAAGTACAGGCAGTGATATGGAAGCAACGGCAAAGTTTGCCACGGCTGCCACTACTACGAAATCAACCAGTGCATACCACGATGGTAGCGGCAGCAGGAATAGGATTGCAAGTACAAGTGCAAGTATTAAAGCAAAGTAGGGTGCTCCATGTTTTGTGGTTTTTCTGAATGCACCAGGAAGAGCGTCCTCCTCCGAATATCCGAATATAATCCTGCTGGCACCTGTTAAATAAACCCCGAGGGTTCCACCAGGTGAGAATATAGCAAACAGGAAGAACACTATTACCATACCTCCAAGTAGATCCGCCTCACCTATTGACATGCCTGGAACTATGTTGCTATGTATTATGGAGGATAGCGGGGACCCAAGAGCGCCTATAAAGTTCCAGTCACCGGTCTGTATTCCAAAACCTGCCCAGCTGACTGTACCGACTATGACTATTGCCATTCCAATATATAACAGGGACTGAACCAGAAGAACCGTACCTATAATTTTTGGCATGGTTTTGCCAGGGTTTTTAACTTCCCCTGCCATATCTGCAACCTGCCGGTATCCTCCAAAAGAGAACAGTATTCCGGATGCGGGTATTGCTATGAAAAGTCCTCCCACTGATGGAAGGAATCCTGAAAACCCTCCAGCGCTGCTCGCTCCTGCAAGCCCGGAGGTGAAATTGCCCCAGTGCCATATAAACATAGGAAGTATTACTATGAAAGCTACCACTACCCCTATTTTTACCCATGTTAAAACTTTATTGAATTTTCCGAATCTTGCAATTCCGACCATGTTCAGGGCAAAGAAACCCAGTAAAAGGACAATAGCAAGCATTATTCCGTCAATAGTAAGTACCCCTGTGGTTGCATTATAAAGGAACGGAAAATACAGTGATGCGTATGTTGATACTGCAACTGCCTCGATTGCAGGTATGGTGGCAGCCCATATGAGCAGCCCCCACCCGGACATGAATCCACCATAAGCCCCATAGGAGTAATATGCAACCCTTGCACTGATTCCGGATCTCGGAAACATTGCTGAATATTCCGCGAATGGTAATGTAACCAGTACAATGAATATGGCCGCAAGAATCCACGATATAATCACTGCAGGACCGGCGTATGATGTGCCCCCGGCCGCTGCAAACAGTATACCGGATCCTACTGCTCCACCTACTCCAAACATGATTGCCTCATGAGTCGTCATTCCTCTTCTCATTCCAGTTTTGGTTCTCTTCCCCAAAACTTTATTATCCAAATCTTCCATAAATATGGATAAACCAAGCATATATAATACTTTCCTTCAAAAATGTGAATTTTTAATATAATCTTACAAATTTAATTTCAAATTTGAAAATTTGTTGAGAAATGTTTAAGTATTACTATTTTACTCACTCTGATAATTAATAATTATTATATCGATATATAGTATGATAAGTATGTTTTTCTCTGGTTCTTAATCAACCTGTATATTTTTATATATTCAAGCAATATAATTATATGACTATTATTAGCATTAGGGATTATGACAGGTTTACATGGAAACATAGAAAGGTTCTACTTCCCTTTGGAATTATCACAATAGCCTTGAGAATTTCTACTGAATATTTGAAAATAAAAACCGGGTTGTTGTTAAATGGTATTATCACTATACTGGCAATAGGTGGTTTTCTTGTTCTTGCTGAGCTGCTTATATTACAAAATTATAAGAAATCTATAGAAAATATGGAAAGATTATGAATGCACATAAAGTGCATTCACCAAACTTCAAAATGCATCTACATTTTTTCAATTATATTTACCAGGCTTTCACCAAATTCTTTTGTTCCAAGTGGTTTTACATTAAAGAATTTAGCCAGATCCTGTGTTACCTTTTTTGTTTCTATTGCTGTTCCAATTGCTTTTTCCACAATGTCATGGGCTTCATGCCAGTTCATATATTTAAGCATGAGCTGGGCACCCCTCAGAAGCCCAAGAGGATCTGCAACGTTCATTCCTGTATATTTGGGTGCCGTGCCATGGACTGCCTCGAACATAGCGCCATTGTCACCTACATTTGCTCCCCCCAGGGTACCTATATTACCTATTAGAGCTCCTGCGGCATCTGATATATAATCACCATCTATGTTCGGAGCTATTATGACCTCATAATTTTCAGGCCTGGTTATAATCTGCTGGAACATGTTATCAGCTATCATATCATTCACAAGTATTTTATTTGGATCATCCCTGGAAGTATATTTACCGAACTCGGTATCAAGTGTTTCATATGCCCATTCCCTGAATGCCCCCTCTGTATATTTCATGACATTTCCCTTGTGCATAATGGTTATTTTCTTTTTGTTGTTCTCAATTGCGAATTTAGCAGCAGCCCTGGTAATTCTCTGGGTTTTTGCTCTGCTCATGGGTTTTATTCCTATTCCGGAATCATCGCTTATATGAACCTGGAACTTGTCCATAAGGAATTTTCTTAATTCTGCTGCTTCCGGGCTGTCGTATTTCCATTCTATTCCCATATAAAGGTCATCTGTATTTTCACGGAATATTGTAAGGTTCACATTTTCCGGATGTTTGAGAGGACTCTCAAGACCTTTCATATAGTTCACAGGTCGGATATTGGAATAGAGATCAAGCATGAGCCTGATTCTCACATTTATTGATTTGAAACCTGTTCCTATAGGTGTGCCCAGGGGAGCCTTTAACAATACACGGTATTCATTAATAGCGTCCTGTGATTCCTGCGGGAATCTATCATTTTTTTCTTTAAGGGCTTTGTCCCCTACAAGAATTTCTTTCCATTCTATTTTTTTATTTTTATATGCTTTTTTAATAGCTGCATCAATAACTTTTCTGGTAGCATCCATAATTTCAGGCCCAATTCCATCTCCATCGGTATAAAGAATTGTGGGACTATCTGGTACTTTCCATTTTCCATTTTCAAATGTTATTTTTCCCATAAAAACCTACATGTTATTCACATATGAATTATTAATATTTCTCTTATTACAATTTATGAAAGATTGTTAGCACAGGCCAAAAATATTTTATTTTCCTATTTTATGTCTGCTTTTTCCGAATTCCCTTACCATACTTATGCGCGGTATTATTTTTCTTGCTGATTTTACAAGGCTTCTTGATTCCAGTATATGCTTAATTACGTAAATGATTGATACTATGATGAGCACAGAGAGGCTAATTTCTATTGCATGTAACCCAAGATATGATATTGTAATAAAAATTGTGATAATCCCCAGAAGGGGTATAACAAAAAAATATTTCTGCTCTCTGAGGTGGACGGGGTTGTCATTTTTAACCTTCTTCCAGAGAATTATAGCTGAAAGATCAATAATAGCATATGCGATCAGCACGGAAACATTAGAAGCCTCGATGATGGTTGAAAACCCGACAAAATAAACAAATAAAAGGCTTATTGCCATTGAAAGCAGAATAGAATATATTGGAGTACCGAATTTATCGATTTTGCCGAAACGTTCGGGTATTTCCCTGTCCCTGCCCATGGCATAAAGAACCCTGCTGGTTCCAAGTATACCTGTGAGCACAACTCCGGCTGTTGCAGTTATTCCACCTATTGCGATGATTACGATAAGATAGGGGTTATGAAGAACCTTGATAGCTGCAGATAACGGTGCAGATGCCGATGCAAGGCTGGATGAGGGTATTAGTCCTATGGCAACAACTGCCACAACTGCATAGAGTGCAGAGGAAATAATTATGGAAATAATAATTGCTTTCGGTATATTTTTTTCCGGATTTTTCACCTCGTCTCCTACAGTTGTAATCCTGGAAAAGCCCGTAAAAGCAAAGAATATCAAGGCAGAACCCTCCATGATCCCGGTAAAGCCCCGGGGGGCAAAATTGGAGAAGTCAGAAGCCTTGAAGTAAAATAGTCCGGATACTATGAAGATAATTAAAATAACGAGATTTACGCCTACCAGGATGGATAATGTCTTTGCCGAATTTTTTATTCCTAACATATTCAGAACTGCAAAGAGGATTATTACCGGAATTCCATAAATGATTAAATTAATATGGAGGTGGAATAATGAGTTTATGTAACTGCCCATGCTCAGTGATACTGCAGATATGGCTATCATGTTGGAAAATGTCCACATTGTTCCACCGATAAACCCTGCGGATGGTGCGAATGACTCCTTTGCATATTCGTACACACCGCCCTCCTTGGAGATATGCTGGGCAATTTCTGAAAAACTGAGTCCTGTAAATATCGCGATAATAGCGGATATGAAAATAGATATTATGATTGCAGGTCCCGCTTTACCTGCGGCTATGCCGATGATTACAAATATCCCGGCGCCTATTATGGCCCCTAGATTGATTATGACAGCCGATCTGAGTCCGAGAACCCTCTTTAATCCATATGAAGCCATTTATTGCACATTATCACATTATAAATCAAACTACCGGATATTACAGGAATCGATATGCGTCCCCGTAAATAAATTATTATATTTGGTAATAATATATTACCATGAGTATTAAAGGTTTTAATTCCAAAGCGGTGCATGCAGGAGACCTGTATATACCGGAAATAGGAAATGTGACGACGCCAATTTTCGAGGATTCTACATACAGATACCCGAATAATTCAGAAAGTACTATTATAGATAATACCAGCAAATCTACATTTCTTTATTCCAGATGGGGCAATCCCACTGTCCAGTCATTTGAAAACAAGTATAAATCCCTGGAGAAAACAGATCATGCAGTTGCATTTTCCAGTGGCATGGGCGCAATTACCGCAACAGTATTATCCATAATGAAGAGCGGAGATAAAATGCTGGCAATAAATGTGCTTTACGGGCAGACCTACTATTTCTTTGCCAGAACCCTTAAATCCTACGGAATAACTGTAGACATGGTATCCGTTGATGATATGAATAAACTGAATATTAGTAAAGAGAATTATAAAATGATATATATAGAATCTATACCGAATCCCCTGATGGATGTTCTTGATATTAAAAAAATCGGGGAATACTGCAGGAAAAAGGGTATAATACTGGTAGTAGATGCAACCTTTGCTTCTCCATATAACCAGACGCCTGTGGATTTCGGTGCGGATATCATAATACACAGTGGAACAAAATACATTGGTGGCCATTCTGATATTCTCATAGGGGTTGTAGGATGCAACAGTGATGATTATTATAATGGAATAGTGGGAATGAGGAAAACCCTGGGGGCTACTCCGGATGCGTTCCAGGCTTATCTTGCATACCGTGGATTAAAAACTCTGGGACTGAGAATGGAAAGGCACAACATAAACGGTATGAAAATTGCAGAATTTCTGAGCAGTTCAGATAAGATAATGGAAGTCTTTTATCCTGGATTGAGGCAGGGTAAATACTATGAAATAGCAAAAACGAATCTCAGAGGCTTCGGGGGTATGATTTCCTTCAAGCTGAAGGGCGGTATAGCCGAATCCCATAAATTTATCGGTAGCCTGGAAATTCCAATGCCGGCTGTAAGCCTAGGTGGCGTTGAAAGCCTCATTACCATTCCGGCCGAAACAACACACAGTGAAATGTCAGAAGAAGAGCGCAATAAATCTGGAATTACCGACAATCTTATCAGACTTTCCGTGGGCATCGAGGATTCGGAGGATTTAATAGA
>JAKAAE010000128.1 GCA_021797225.1 Thermoplasmata archaeon
ATCTAAAAATAATACCCAAGGGCAGAGGTTACCGAGTTAGGACAAAGGCGCTAGATTAAGGGTCTAGTCTCGAAGGAGTTCGCGGGTTCAAATCCCGTCCTCTGCACAGATATAAAAACTCAATGCAGTAACATGATAATTTTGTCTTTTCAATGGTTTGCTTATATACTCACGATCCTGTTTTTGTAATATAAAAATAACATTATATAATTTAATGATTATATTATAATTATTATACTAAAGTCAATATAGAAATATAGAAAAATGTATATATACAATTCATGATTCCTATATATGAAAAAAGTTAAATTAAGTGGTGTAGATCTTGTTAAATACCTACTAAGCAAATACGGTCCATTACCGCAGAAAAAATTACAAAAACTTTCTTATTTCGCTGAATATGAATATATTAAAAAATATGGAAAAAGATTGTCTGATTTATCATTCAAGCGTTATTACTTTGGCCCATATTCTGAGGATATAAAAAATATTGAAGACCTTGAAGAGGATATTATAATAAAAGAACAGGTTCATAACAATCCTACAAAAGAATCAGAGCTCATCAATGAGAATTTTAAAATAAATAATAAAATTGCAAATATTATAGACAATCTTATAAAACCATATATAAACAAAAATGGAAAGCAACTTGAGGAACTAGCAGATAAAACAGAACCGTATATAGATGCAGAAGACTTTGACATGCCTATAAACCTTGATGATTATGCATGGTTTTACAGTGAAGTTAATTCCGATGATTTCTGGAAAAATGTCGAAGAAATAGACAAAGAAAACATAAAGAAAGGCATATATGGAAAACATATAATAAAAGATGATTCTGATATTGATTCCCTATTTTCATGATTTAAATGTGCGATAATTATTCTATTGATGCATCAGCCATAGAAGATTATATAAAAAAGGTTAAAGATAAAGATATCAATGAACAGATTAAAAAGAAAATATATGCAGTAAAGGAAAATCCATATATCGGTGCCACTAAAACAGGCCTTATAAAAAATCACAGAACAGTAAAGGTAAACAGGCAAAAAATCGTAATACTCTATAGAATAGAGGAAGAGAATTGTATAATCATATTTATAAAAATTGGCTCTCATGACGAAGTCTATAGAAAAACATATGGCAAAAAATAAAACATATTAAATAACTATCATAATTTCTTAGAACTATATTCGTGCACTCTTGAATTTTACCTTTCTTTATGTATATGGCAAACCAAGCATAAATCATTTAGCTTCCCGAATATGTCTACAGGGCTGGGTTCAATATTTTTCAATTATAGAATAATACGGATACGTTGTATACTAAATCTATTATTTTTCAAGAGCCATAATAACTTCATCATCCAGATCATTCGATTCATAACCACTAGTTATTCTGATCATTTTATATCATTGACCTTTGCTATTAAATATAATTTATAAGCTGAAAAGAATGCATTTCTCTGCATGTTCTTTATTCTCATCCTTCCAGGGCACTTCCAGGTAAAGTCATATAAATCGTATTTGTCATAGTCATCAGTGCCATAGGCCTTAATGTATTCCTGGATAAGGTAATCGAATTCCTGGAAGATCTTTCTCTTAGGCCTGAAATCTTCTAATGTGGCCTGCATCATTTCTTATCCCTCAGCTTTATTTCATGACATGGGCCTGTCTCTATCATTGATAGAGCTGACATGGTCCTTATAATTGATATGGCCTTTTTAGGGTATATTCCAGATCTCTCAATTATTTCATCCCTGGATAGTGGACCATCTCTAAGGATCCTGATTATTTTCTTCCAGTCTTCCGGAAGAGTTAAAGACATTTTCCCGTTAGTAATCATCCGGACCATCTCCTGGGTCTTCTTCCGGATCTTCCGGTTCAAGTGGACCATCCGGATAAATAATCTCTGGGTCTTGTCCCTGATGGAAAGGAATGCTGAAGGGGAATGCATCTTTATTATATTTCCTTGGAAGGCTGTTATTCATATCAAAAACATTAATCATCGAAGCCTTTTCACCGTATTTTTTAGAGTTAAAATGCCTTAAGGGTAGAATTATACATCCACCTGTATTTTTTAAAGAATTATAGCAGTTTTCATTCATTTTCTAGCACCTCGCCATTATCCTCACTATCATCTTTCAAAGAATAGTATATCTGGAATCCATTTTCTTCAATGTACCTGTGGTTGTCAAAAGTTTTGTAATATCTCAGGTATGGCAGTTTTTCTCTGACAAACCTCTGTATGAACTTTATATTTTCATACCTCATCATGGCTACATCATCACTGGTTTCATCCACCATCATTATCACTGTGCCATAATGTTCTTCATCACCATCAAACACATTAATGCAAAAATCATTATCGTAGTCATTAACATGCAACCGTAAGGTATAGTCATCGTCAATCTTGTAACTTGTTTGTTTCATCAGTTCTTTGACTCTGTCTTCCCATCTCAACTCACTATCAGTACCAATTTTCTCATTCCACTTCTTTATTATTTTTGGCATCCTCTGCTTCTTTTGCTTTCCTTGGTTATAATCCACATTTTCGTGATAAAACTCTTCGATAGGCATAATTGTACCCAGCTGCATACTTTCTGTTGATTTTTCTTTACTTTCCTCAATTATGTCTATATCTTTTTTGTGATATTTTGTAAGGTCTGCACTTGATCTTTTTCTTTCATTCACAGATAATGGTGTGTTTCTTGATTTTTTTCTTACGAATTTAACTATTTTGGAAACGTCTCCGAATTTATCAACGGGGAATTTGAACAATGCCTCTTCATCGCTAATATCTATTTCCTGGCCTGATAAAACGGATAGCTGCCTCCAGTAGTTCTTATGATCCTTAAGGTAAAGTGCCAGGGTATGCTCTCCGTACTTGTACAAATGGGATGGCACAGTGAAATATCTCGATAGCTTGGATCCTTTAACCCTTATCATTTCATAATAGGCAAGATCTTCACCGGTGCTTTTAGCCCATCCATAGTCTTCCGTTCTGTCTATCTTATACTTTCCAAGATTGCTTAATCTAAATTCACTCATTTCATATCACCTCTACTTTGGCTATTGCCTGTTTCATCAGGATAACCTTCTTTCCATCAAATTCTATTAAAATCTCATACTGTGCATAGCCGGTCATTTTGCCTTTTATTGATTCTCCGGAATTAAGGGAAAAAATAAGGTCCCTGTTAAGAAGATCTTTCCCGAATATGTCGATATGGTCCTGGTTCATTGGATTGTAGTACCTGGGATCCTGGACTTTTTTCTGTTTGGCATGCTTTTCCTGGTTCTTGGTTTCCTTAGGTTCCTGCTTTGCAGCTGCAATGGGCCCTGATTGCTGTTCTCTTGATTTCTCCCTGAATATGATTTTAAAGGTTCCATCCGGCTGCTGCACTCTTATTGCTTCACGGTCCATTTAATCCACCTCTTTTGATTCCAGCTCTTTAAGGTCATGCTCCATATTCGTGAAGAAGCTGTCACTCAGTAGATAGGTGAAGTCTCCAGGTGCATAATGGATATTGAAGAGATCCTGAAGGTAATCTTTGTTTTCAATCGACAATCTCATGGCTTCAACAGTATGCGGAATGGCGATAGTGAATTCTGGGAATCTTATTGCGAACATGTCCTGGCCGTAGAATGCTGGTTTAAACCCTGTGTCAACCCCCTCATTCCTCAGGTAATCAAGCATAGCCGTGTACTTTGCCCTGTCAAATAGGACTCTCACATCCTTCAGGGCGTAAACATTGTGGTGCAATCTTATGAAATAACGTGATTTCAGAAGTATGCTTGCCGGGTTGCCATGCTGTTCCATGAATTCCATCCTAATCCACCACTCTCAGCTTGGAACCGCATTTAGTGCAATAGTTAGCACCCTTAGAATTATAATTGCCACATTTCCCGCATATCAATTCTAATGATTCTTTGAAATTAATTCTGAATTGCTTGAAGGTCAGGGCATATTTCACATGATAGCATTTAAAAGACTGGCACATCTCACAGAACGGGGCGTGAATATCACGATCTATTATTATGGCCCCTATCTTGTCATGATCCATGAAACTGGCTACTGGTATCCTTGTTACAGAACTCTGCATTTCAGCTCACCTCTTTTTTGAATGCTCTCTTTATGGCCTGCACTAACTTTCTTATTCCATTTTCTATTTTTTCTTTCATAGCTTTCAACTCCTTTTGCCGGTTTTGCGGATAAGCCGTAACCGTGTTTTAGAAGAATATCAGCAAGCCAGGATTCTACTGTTACCCTTCCTGGCATAAGGTGATAATCTCCCTCGAAACCTGCTATTATAAGCTCCGGGCCCATGTAAAAAATATCTGTAAAATTCATTGCTGATCACCCTTCGAAAGAGCATTGTAAGCCTTTTCCGATTCCAATTCCCTGCCATCCTTGCGGCTAAAAGAAAACCACCCATCTGGCGTATTCTCAGGTTCCTCGGGCATGAGCAGCTGATAGAGCCTGTACTTTATTTTGGTGCTGTCCTTGTAATAAAATGTCCTGGAACTCTGCAATTCAATATCAGATCCTTTGAAAAAGTCATATTCATATTTATCGAAGTTTGCATTTAACTGGTAGTAGTGGATGGATTTTTTAACTGGCCTTTTTTTGGCATTGTGTTCCTGATCTTCCCGTTCCTGGATTAATGATTGTTTTACTGGGCCATCCGGAAGG
>JAKAAE010000129.1 GCA_021797225.1 Thermoplasmata archaeon
ATTCTGTGATTTTCTGGTTCCAACCACCACACACTCCGGGTTTTCAGTTTTTATAAAGTTCCCCATTTCTTCCTTGATGCCACTGTGATCTCCTGATTTGATTATGCTGATATTCAGTTTATTGTCTGATAGCATACCGGGATTATCCATCAACATTTTGAATCCATGTGTCGGGGTTTTATCATATTTCCTCAGATCATAAATAATAATATGAGAACCGTAAATTTCACCTATTTTCATAGCAAAAAATACTGCCGCCCTAGTATTTATGGATTCCGCCAGGGGAATCAATATGCTATTGTATGGATGTTCTGTCTCCGCTGAACTCAATATCACCGTGGGTATTGTAGAATTCTTCAATATGTAATCACCGATGTTGCCGAATATTGAACTGGAAAGCAGCATTCTTTTCCTGGTTGATAAAAAGAGGAGGTCATAATAATGCCCCGATGTTTCCATTATTATACCTTTTTTAACATCTTCATATGTCTGTATTTTTGGCACTACCTTGATTCCCGCCTTTTTTCCCTCATTGTACGCTGCAGTAACAAGGTTGAGCCTGCCATAAGCATCAACATTTTCCTTTTTCTCCCTAATAGTTATGGCGGTAATTTCGGAACCCAGATTCCTTGCCATGTCATATGATATTTTCAATGCTTTCCTTGAATTTGTTCCCCTGAACATTGGAACAATAATATGATCTGTTTTTAAAAAATATGATCGTGAAGATTCAAACATACTGTTATTTATCCAAGTAAAGAATATAATAATTTCTATTTTGCTGTTTGTTTTCAGGATAATGGCCTTTGAAAGAGTGAATAGTATCTTGCTCCTTAATTTTTTGACAATTCAATATACTATCTTTAAAATTTTTGAATGCTTTATTCAATACGGGGGCATAGGTTTCAGCACAGTCCCCTCCTTATTCATCAGGGTTTTATATGGCCCGGCATTTATCTGAACATATCTTACCGGTTTGGATTCTGTTTTGATCAACAACTTTTCTATGGACTCATTGTTATCATTTGCCTTCTTGCAAACATCCATAACTTCTTCAGGGGCCAATTGCCTGTCTGTTTCATCCATATAACGTATATTGATACTTTTTATTTCCTCACATCTGTACATAAATTGATAAAAGCTCATGCGTTAATTAATTTTATTGTATGGTAGTTAGTCTGGAAAAATATTGACATCATGATTTCTCATTAATCATTGATATTATGGAAATGACATCCCTGTATACCTCTTCAATGTTCCTGGACCTTTCCTCGAGAATATGTATTCTTCCGGCCGGAAGTCTTTCCAGGGCTTCATAATAGATAATGCCAGCTCTCTGGGCATCAAGGTTCTCATCAATTTTGTTTCCTGTGTAACCACGCATTTCCATTCTTTTCCTCAATATTTCTTCATTATCAACGAGTATGATTACATGACTGCAGTTAAGCAGATGTGAATAATGTGCTTCCACAACAGCCGATTTTATTTCTACCCTGGATAGAATATCAACATCCACAGTATCGCCTTCCAGTGCACCGGAGTTCTCTGCAAGTCTGTTCAAGCCTTCGCAGGATATGCCCGCTTCATTCAGCATTCTGCATATTGTAGTCTTACCAGTTCCCGGAATGCCCGTTATGCATATCAAATCAGATAGCCCCGCTATGATTCCCAGATCCATAAAAATAATCACTTAATTTAACAGGCATGGAAAGATGTCTTCTGGCTATGACGGGAACCTCATAAAATCCCTCATTTATCTGGCGATTTATTTCTATGTATACCGGATTCTTATATCTTCTATGGCAGGAAGGACATCTAAAATCCATTGCTCCCTTGGACTTTGTTTTTATATTGCATACAGGGCACACAGGATTTTCTTTCTCATAAAACGGCGCCTTCTTAATAATTCTGAGTTTTTCCAGTTTTACGGTACCGCTCATATATGAACCATAAGCTGTAACAATATCCCCCGGTACCAGTGCAAGCAAAATTTTTCGAAATTCCTTGGTGGGCTCAAACGCAGCTAGCTTTATATCCCCGTTCTTATAATTCAGGGTTGCGAATGAATGGCCCCCCTCTATGGTGTAAGGTTGCCCGGAAATTACACCTGTTATTGCATATGAACCCATATCGGACAGGTAGTCCGGTTCATGAATGATATGGTCATCGGTTCCCTGGTTTGTTTTATATATAATATAACCTTCATCGTCGATGTTATGGTAGTTCTTTATTTCCTCATAAATATCCATCAGATCGTTGCGGGCTACTCCACGTATTCCCAATATTACCGGGGTTTTTGGCGTGGGGAAGATTGCCGGGTACTTATTCTGCAAATCTATATTGTTGAATGTTGAATTATATTTTTCCGGTACTTTACTTATTTCCATTTTTTCGTCATGTTCAATACTGGTGTAATGTGGATACCTGTAATCAAGTAATTCATAGGTATACCGTAAACCGGGCCATGCCAGTGATGCTGCTGACCCTATTATACCGTGCCCTGTTTTGAATTTTCTATACATGGCCCTGCCGTTCAGGTAATTTTCCATAAACTGCAGGCTTATATCTTCCTGAAGGGCAATTGAATAGAGGTCCTCATGAAATTTATTCTGTGATATAACTATGCCCGGATTGGTCTTATCGTTATCCCTTACATAGAATTCATCTACAATGGATGAAATATAATCCATCAATTCATTTCTATCGGGTTCTTCAGCGATTTCATCATATGAATAGAGATATCCGCCGGATACCTTTCCTATTACGGTTTTTTTTCCCTTTCCACGTCCAAGTTCTATGTTGAGTGCACCATTTCCACGGGTTTTATACCCTATATTTGGATTCAATCTTACCAGAGCAGGTTCACCGATAACATCATATCTATTTTCACTGATAATTTTATAAATGAGATATGTCGTACACATTCTATCCTGGCTATCCGTATCATCTATTGCCACAAACATTATTTCCCGTACCTCCTTTTTCTTGACTGGTATGAATAAATCGCTCTTAAAAAATCCAGTTTTTTCAGATCAGGCCAGTTAACATCAGAAAAATATAGCTCAGAATATGCAGATTGCCATAACAGGAAGTTTGATATTCTCTCCTCCCCGCTGGTCCTCAGTATAAGGTCAGGATCCGTAAGTGTATTGTCGTAAAGATAATTTCTGAATAGCTCTTCATTAATGTCATCAAGCTTCACTATTCCGTTCATCACATCGGATGCAATATTTTTGACTGCATTAATTATCTCCTGTCTTCCGCCGTATCCTATGGCAAGATTGAACCTGAATTTTTTAAAATTTTCCGTAGATTTTTCAACCTCATTTATTGTGTTTATAAGATATTCAGGCAATCCATGAAAATCTCCTATAACCTTGACTTTAATTTCATTTTTGTATATTCTATCATCTTTCAATAGGTCACGTAAAGAATCATTTATGAGATTAAATAAAAATTTTACCTCATCTGTTTCTCTTTTGAAATTTTCTGTGGAAAAGCCATATACTGTGACAATTTTAATTCCAACTTCCATTGCCCAGTCAAGCACCTCCTCAAGTTTATCCTTGCCTTTAACATGCCCCTCGTTCGGGGATATGCCAATCTGCCGAGCATATCTTCTATTACCGTCAGTTATAATTCCAAGATGGTGGGGAACTTCACTTTTTCGGATTTCTTCCATCAAAGCCTGTTCGTATACCCCGGAGGCGATGTTACCGATCTTATTGGCAATGCTCATTTTACTGAATGTATATACATTATTTATTTATAAACCAATCTATAAGAGGCATCAATAGTCTACCAATGTAATATTATACTCCCATATTTTTCAGCTCGATGGAGTACATATTCTGGCATTTAGAAAATCCATGCACTATCCTTTTGTAAACAATTTCGAGATCTAATTCCTTGAATTTTTCCATTCTGGATTCCAGTGTATCAAGATCACATATTTCATAATAATTGACTATACCTCCGGCGGAAGTTGCCTTTATTGCCGCTGGAAGGAATTTCATGGAGTCATGGGGTAAATTCATTATAATTCTGTCCATTCCGGAATAATCTGATATTAATTTTGCGGAATCACCCGCAATGGCTTCAACTATACCCTTAAGTTTATTCAATTTTATATTCTGATTGAGCAATTCTATGGCATCGGGATTTTTATCCATGGCAACTATTCTGCATTTTTTGTTTTTTGCTATAAGCAAAGAGAATGGGCCTATTCCGGCGAACATATCGATTATTTTTTCATTATCTTTTACTTCCTTGGCTATGCGGAGCCGTTCGCTTGCAAGCCTGGGGGAAAAGTATGCCCTGGAAACATCAACATGCATTCTTATTCCATTTTCATTGTATGTGGTTCCGTACACAGGATCACCGTATAAGAGTGTCAGATTCCTTGTTCTGAATTCTCCTTCAATACCTCTGTCAAGGTATACGGTTTTAATGTTTTTCCTTGTTGTCAGGAAGCCTGCAAGATATTTTGCCTCTTCCTGGCTCTTGCCCTTTATGATTGCTATACTTCCTATTATATCGTATGAGAAAGATACTTTTTCCGGCTCTATTCGCGAGGATGCAGTGGCATCCTTTTCAACAGTTTCATATCCATCAGGTTTACCTGTTACCGGTATGTAAACATATTTATCGTCACTGGATATTTTATAATTATTATCTATTAAATTGAGA
>JAKAAE010000013.1 GCA_021797225.1 Thermoplasmata archaeon
TTGATTCTGCTATTTCATTTGCAGGTTTTTTCAGTATCTTCTTCACTGTTTTCATAATAATTGAAAATTAAATTATCCTATAAATATGACATGGTAGGACAATGGTTAAGTATTGGAAACTGGTAAGTAAATCTTAATATAAGAAAATATGTTAATACAAAGAACCTTGTAATCATGAATTCTAATTCTTCCCTAACAAGGATCGATACAGGTATGGACCAGTGGAAAATTAAAGAAGAAATCTCCAAATTTATCTCAGAAATTTCAAAATATGTAACAAAATATAATATAAAGAGGCTGGTAATAGACTCAATAGAGCCACTGGAAGTAAACGGCAGTGAGGAAAGTATCAGATATCTTTTCAACGAGTTGAGAAATCTGGATTGCGTGATAGTATGTACAAAATTCATAAACAATATTAATGCAAATCCCATAGAGGACCTTTATTTCACTGGTATTGCTGAAATTGGGCAGATTATAACTGAGAATCAGATTAAAAATTTACTGATATTAAAAAAATTCAACCTTACAGCCGATGCAAGGCGAATAGTGGAATTTGAAATTAATGTTGATGGAGAGCTGGAAATAGCAGGCAGAAAATGAATAAAAATCCGTATATAATTGCATTGACATCGATTTTTGTCATTGATCTGTACCTTTATTTTCTGATAACATCACTTGTTATTCTGGATAAAACTTTTATTCTCAAAGTATTGAGTGCACTTCTGATTCTTATAAATGGTTTTTTCATAATGCATTCCCTGGAATATATGTATTATTATGTATCTGCTTCATCAAAATATGAAAAAAGTGTGACATATTATTTTAGTATGTATTTTCCCTTCAAAACTTCAGTATTTATAGCCTGTTACAATGAATCTACAGATGTACTCGAGGAAACAATTATAAAAATAAAGCAGATGTGTAAAATTGGAAATGGAGTATTGTATATACTGGACGACTCAACTGATAAAGATAAAGCTAGGGCAGTACAGGAATTGTGTGTGAAATATAGGGTTATATACATACACAGGGAAAACAGGCGCGGATATAAAGCCGGAGCATTAAATGATATTTTAAATACAATCGATACAAAATATTTTGCCGTTTTTGATGCGGATCAGCATCCCTTGCCGGAATTTCTGAATGAAACCATGCCGGTTATCGATGACGATGATAAGATAGCACTTGTTCAGGTTCCACAAAAGTATGAAAATAATAAAACCAATGTTGCTAAGGGTGCAAATGATATACAGGAAGTTTTTTATAATTTTATAACCGAGGGTAAGAGCCTTGAGGACAGTATGTTTTCATGCGGGTCCAATGTAATTTACAGAACAGAAGCGGTTAGGTCTGTTGGCGGATTCGATGAAAACAATGTAACAGAAGACCTTGCAACATCAATAAAACTCCATGAAAAAGGATATAGAACCGTATATTATAGCCGGCCTCTTGCATTAGGTGAAGCACCACAAACCTTGAATTCCTATTTTATACAACAATCAAGGTGGGCCCAGGGGTCTATGGGAATATTTTTCAAGACGGTCAAATTATTGTTTAAAAGAAATGGGCTTACAATAAGACAGAAATTCGGATATCTTGTAACGACATCATGGTATTTTGTTGGATTAGTCAATATGATCATGATTATATTTCCATTACTTTTCATATTTTTCCATGTTATTTCAATAATAACACCATCCGTGTATATTTTCATACTTGCATTTTATATACTGTTTGAATTTTTTGCTTTTTCGATAACTATTGTCAATATACAGAAATCGTTGATACCGGTACTCAGGAATATTTCATTGACTTTTATATCCAGCCCTATATTTGTAAAATCTGCCTTCTATGCTCTCCTGGGAAAACGTACTTCATTTAAGGTTACTCCCAAGGGAGATTCAACTAAATTGCCATTGAGAGGTATATGGGCGCAGATATTGCTGATCCTGGTAACCGGTTCAGGAGTCATATATTCTGTTATCCGGTATATTTACGGAGGAACTATACAGTATCTGTTCAATGGTATCTTTATGTTTTATTTCTTTATTCTTTCAAGCACAGTATTTTATTATAATAAATAAGACCCGGAAATATAGGAAAGGATTAATTTTCAGGATTTATGTAACCTATAATTGTGGCTGAAATGTTAAACTTACATTGATTCCGCCGGGAAAGCTTATCCCGATATCAAGATAAAGTGCACCGATCTTTACGGCTATTGCATCCAGGTCTTTCTTCTCCTTCTGGAACCATCGACTTAGCAAATCAACAATATCTGGGCGTTTTGCCATTATGGAATTCACAAAATTATTGAGCTTGAGAATTTTAAAATATGCATCATAGGGCTTCAAATCCCGTTCTAAGGTTATTTTCATTTCTTCATAAAGCTTCTCCATAAATTTCCCAAGGTCGGTATAATCCTGTATAAAATCATTTTCTGTTGTATTTCCTGTTTTCCACTTCTCATACAATTGATCCAACATAATAATCTAAGGTATTATTTTATAAATATATTTAGCTTATTTAAAAATATCTGAGAATATTATTATTTATATATTTGGCAAAAACATAATCTATTTAAATACAATTCGTGATGAGGAATTACATGATATACAGGGAATTCGGTAATACGTCATTTAAAACATCTTGCATTGGAATGGGTACATATTACGATATGAGGTGGATTTTTAAAACATATCTGGACATTTATACTGGAAGGGAACAGAAAGAAGATGCAATAAAATCAGGAATTGATAATGGAATAAATCTTATTGATACTGCAGAACTTTACCGGACTGAAAAAATTATAGCACCTGTCATTAAAAATTACAAACGTGATGAACTCTTTATAGCTACTAAGGTATTTCCCACACATTTATCTCCAAACTCTTTAGAGAGGGCATTGAGTAGAAGCCTGAAAAACCTGGAAACAGATTATATTGATCTATACCAAATCCATTTTCCAAATCCTACAATTGATCTCAAAAAGACTTTAAGAACAATGGAAAGAATGATAGATGCAGGGAAGATGAAATATATTGGCCTCAGTAATTTCTCTCTCAATCTATTAAAAAGAGCTCAGGATATTCTATCAAAACACGAAATAACTTCTATACAGATAAATTACAATATATTCCACAGAAAAAGCCAGAATGATCTGATTAAATACTGTGAACAAAATCATATAGCCGTAATGGCATATTTCCCTCTGGGTCATGGCAGGGTTGCGCAGAAACAGTACAATGAATATTTTGATTATATAAGAAAAACAATAGGAGATGTACCCAATGCAAATATTGCATTAGCATATTTAATAAGTAAAAATCAGAATGTGTTTCCGATACCTCGGGCTTCTAATAGACTTCATGTAACACAGAATGCTAAATATTCAGATATTATATTAAATGAAGAGGATATAAAATATCTGGAGGAAAAACTATAATGTAGAAATTTCTATATATATTTATATTGTTTTCAAAGTATCATGATAATGTATGTTTTTGGATTTTTAACCTGAAAGCGGGAAGTTCCATGCGTTAGTTTGGGGAGGATGTCACTCAAAATCTTATTACCGTTATTCAGCGATATCTTGTTAAAGCATTACTAATAGTTAAGCTCTATCACCAATCATTCAATAGTATTTATCGTATCCGGGCAATTTGAAAATAAATATAAATAAGAGAATTTAATATTACAATGGAGAGAAATGATAATAGCGTTGGTATCATTTATTGGAGGAAGACTATCAGAGGCCAGCAACGATTCTCCCATGGACATGGATGATATGAAAAAGACACTTGCATATGCATTCCTGTATGATTTTCCGGTAAACGTTTATACAGACAATAAAGAATATAGAATTTTTTCCTTACTATCGATTAAATACAATGACCGTGGAAATCTGTTCTTTTCCGGAACATATTATTCAAATAGTGTAAGAATTAAGAAAAACTTTTCATGGAGAGAGATAAAAAGAATTGAAATCAATATAGAAAAAGAACCTGAAAAATCCGTTTATTAAAAATTATTTCAAAAAACCAAATCAGTATTCCCTTTTATGGAAATTTCTGCCGTTTCTCGGAGTTCTACTTCTATTTCTATCTCCTGATTCAGGTCTTCTGTTTCTGTTGTAGGATGGTCTGGAATTCCTCTGGAAACCAGAATCCCTAGTATTGTCTTCATTATCCCTGAACTGTGAGATCAGACTTCCGTAATTTATATCCTTATATTCGGACTCAAGATTTACATCTATTTTTTCCATTTTTATTTTATTTCTCCTCTGAATGCTCTGGATCAACCCGCGCTGATCAGCATCGAATATTGTCATTGCTCTGCCATCCTTTCCCATTCTCCCGGATCTTCCGACCCTGTGTGCATAGGTTTCAGTGCTGTCAGGGGCATCAAAGTTAATAATATCAGTTATATTTGGGATGTCCAGTCCACGGGCCGCAACATTGGTCGCAACCAGTATGCCCGCATCCATATGCCTGAAATCGTTAATAGACCTCTCACGTGCATGCTGCTTCATTCCCCCATGTATTAGTATATTATTGAATCCTGATCTCGATAGTATGAGATTCAAAAGGTCTCCAGATCTCTGGGTTTTAACAAAGACTATTGCCTTTCTGGATCCGTAATTATGTATATATGACATCAAAGTCGAGAATTTATCAAATTTTTCAGAAATAGTATAAAGATGTTTTATAGATTCTGGAATAGCTTCCTCTCCACCCGCGCTAACGAACTCCGGCGACTTCATGAAATTCTTTGCTATAGTTTTTACCTCATTTGACAATGTTGCAGATAAAAGTATGGTCTGGTGTTCATCTGAAACGAATGATATAACCTTCTTTATATCATCTATGAAACCCATATCAAGCATTAAATCTGCCTCATCAAGAACAAGGTATTTCACATGTTCAAGCTTCAGATAACCCTGATTATGGAGATCCAGTATCCTTCCCGGCGTACCAACGACAATATCGGATCCGGGTAATTGCTCTACCTGTTTGGATATTGATGCTCCTCCATAGACCGTTGTGGATTTTATCCCGGATATCTTTCCGAGTCTTGTAGCAACCCTGTATGTCTGCAGGGCAAGCTCTCTTGTTGGTAAAACTATGAGGGCTTTAACATTCCTTCCTTTCATTGATTCAATGGAATTTAATACAGGCAGGAGATATGCTGCTGTTTTTCCTGAACCTGTTTTAGAACGTATAATCACATCTTTCCCGCTTAATACGACGGGTATTGATTTGTCCTGTATTTCTGTTGGCTCAGTAAATTTCATTAAACTTAATGATTTTTTTAGATTAGCTGATATATTCATATTCTCAAAACTAGACAATTTAAACACTGATAGTATATATTATATTAAGATATATACTTAATTATTCAAATTTTTTATGTTGAATTTCATATGTAATCATTTCTATTAACAACATTTTTTGGCTTACCTTTTAAATATGCTGATACATTCTGGAAGGCTTTTTCTACAGGTACAATCATAAAATTTCTGGTGAGGCCCGCTACATGTGGCGTGACCATCACATTATCAGGTATTTTTCCTTCTATTTTAGGTTCTCCCCACCATACATCGGTCAGGAACCATTTATTGTTATTCTCAGAAAGATATCTTATCATATCTTCTTTCTTGACAATTTCAGCTCTTCCCACATTTATAATTATATTTCCCCTGAACTTATTCAGAAGCTCGTAATCAATGAACCCTCTTGTATACCTGTTCAGTGGAAGCGTGATAGCCATTATATCGGCATTCTGCGGGATATATAATTTATCCCTAGTAAAGAGGTCAATATTATTGTCTGATGGGTCTGTCCTTCCGAATCCGATGCTTTTCATGCCGAATGCATGTGCTATTCGTGCCATTTCCCTTCCAATTCCACCATATCCCATAATACCCAGTGTCTGACCATAGAGTGAATCCGATAGCTTCCTTTCATATTTCCCATTACGTATTAATGAGTTGGATTGACAGATATTCTTGTATTTTGCTAAAAGAAGGGCAAATGCGTGCTCCGCTACAGGAATAGACCAGGCATCTGCATTGCTGCATATGACAACATTATTAGGTATGGTCTTAAAGTCCAGATGATTAACACCTGCCGATATGCTTTGCATGAAAATTGTTTTCTTTCCAATAGCCGGTTTTCCCGCAAAAACAACAATCTCAGCATCATCCGAAAATCCTTTAATAATTTCACAACCTGTCTGTGTTTCAAGTTCCTTTATAACTTCATCTGATATGGTCAAAGAAGAAAAATTTACCTGTAAACTTATTTTCATAGATGCTTAATAAACGATATTATTAAAATATTGTTTTTATAAATTGTGAATTAGCATGTCAAAATTTTTATATTAGATTTAGAATATTTAATTAAATTTAAATATTTAAATATGGATTAACAAAGGGAAGACAGGTATTTAGCTCTACTAAATAGACAGATTACATCTTAGCCTTTGTCATTTACTATAGATATATTGGTGCAATTCCATACGAATAATGTTAATTATATAATGTATGTACACTCTATTACGTCTATTTACGATTTTATTATTTATATAACTAAAAATTTTTGTTAAAAATTTTAAATAATTTAGCGATTAATAGTATAAAATGTAGAAATAATTAAATAGTATGATTTCAATAAAATAACTTATAAATAACAAAAGAGCAGCATATAAGAAAAGAAAACTAAGGAAACGAGAGAGGTGGGATATTATTAAAATTGCCGGCTCATCCTTTACTCTTATTATGATATCCGGTTTTTTGATATTTCATCACCTTATCTTCCTATATTTATCAGTTATACCACCTATTATGATGGCCTTTCCCAGGGGGAAGATGGGAGAAAACCGCTGGTTACCATGATTTTACTTGGATTTGCAATGATATTTTCCTTTCCATCCACTGAAGGATATCTATTCAATAGCGATACTACTATAACCAGAGAGAATCTTTTCATAATACTTGCCATGATACCTCAATCAGTATATATAGCAACAAATGTCCGTAAAATCGTTACGATAGTCAGACGGCCAAAAAGACGGTATGCTGTTAAATAAAATTTAAGGATGTTAACTAAATTATTAATTATATATTATTCAGTAAGACAATGGATAATCTTGTCAATCTTTATTTATACAAAAATATAACTCTTTGCGATACTTTAATATAATCTTATTAGTGAATCAGAAACCCGGGAATCATGTAAAGTTATAGTGAATAATTCCAGGCAACTCCAATTCAGCATCAATACAGTATGGTTCTTCCTGAAAACTTTATAATCATGGAACTGGGATATGGAACAAAAACATAGTAATGTATTGGCATTCAATACATAATGATATTATAGATAAAATAATGATGTTATCATGATAACTGCATCGGCAATTGCAGTAATACACATTCAAATTAATACGTAAAGTTTTAATAATTAACTTATATATATTTTTATGATAATGAAAGATTCTGAGAGAACAGAATACTTCGACAGAAACGCAATAGAAATCTCAAAAAAATATAAGGGAAAAATACAGACTCTTCCTAAAGTTCCTATAAAAGGTATGGAGGATTTTTCCTCTCTCTATACCCCAGGAATCGCTGCAGTATCAAAAAAAATTGAGGCTGACAAGGAGCTTGCATATGAACTGACAGGGAAATGGAATTCTGTTGCAATTTTAACAGACGGTACAAGAGTTCTCGGAATCGGTAATGTTGGGCCGGATGCGGCAATCCCTGTTATGGAAGGGAAGGCCCTGCTTTTTAATTATCTCGGGGGTGTGAATGCTATTCCCATACCATTAATTGTTAAAGATAATGATGAATTCATAGCTGCGGCAAAGGCCATACAGCCCTACTTCGGCGGGTATAACCTTGAGGATATCCAGTCACCAAGATGCTTCTTTCTCCTAGAAAGTCTCCAGAAGTCCATGGAGATACCTGTGTGGCACGATGACCAGCTCGGTACAGCATCCATAATCCTCGCAGGGGCCATTAATGCGTTGAAACTGGTAAACAAGAAAAAGGAGGAAGCCAAAATTGTTTTCAATGGTGCCGGTGCGGCCAATATCGCAGCAATATACCTCTTCGAGGCTGCTGGCTTTAAAAAAGAGAATATAGTTGCAATAGACTCTAAAGGTATAATAGAGCCATCCAGGGCAGATATAGATGCCCTGATGTTCAAGAATCCCTGGAAATATAAAATAGCATTGGAGACCAATGGGGAACGGCTTAATGGAGATCCTGCAAACGCCTTCAAGGGTGCGGATCTTGTTGTTTCGGCCTCAGTTTCCATTCCCGGGACAATTAAAAATGAATGGGTAAAATCCATGAACAGGGACCCCACTATCTTTGCTCTGGCAAATCCGCTACCTGAAATCTGGCCTGAAGAGGCTAAGAAATCCGGAGCAAGAATCGTGGCAACCGGCAGAGGAGATTTTCCGAACCAGATCAACAACAGTATGGTATTTCCCGGAGTATTCAGGGGGGTTCTAGATGCAAGGTCTAAGGGCGTAAATTTCCAGATCATGGTTGCAGCATCACAGGCAATTGCTGACTTTGTTGAAAATCCCAGTGAAGATCATATAGTTCCATCCATGGAGGACTTTGAACTCTTCCCCAGAGTAGCATCTGTTGTTGCAAGGAAATGCGTAGAATCTGGTCTGGCGAGAAAATCCGATTCAACTGAGGGATTTTACAGGACAGCATCAGATATTATTTCAAAGAATAGAAATATTTACAACAAATTATTTGACATGTAGGTGATAAACTTGGTTAACATAAGATTAATGGAAAAAAAGGATATAGATAGTGTAATGGAGCAGCTATTGAGATTAAAACATTTAAATGAGGAATTTGATCCGCTTTTAAAAGTGTCCGTAGGAAATGAAAAAGAGATATCAGAAAAACTCAGCAGGATTATTGAGGATAAGGAAAACCACATTGGACTAGTTGCAGAGGACGGAAAAAGATTAGTTGGCATGATCATGTCTGATGTTATATTCAGAATATATTATGATCCCAAATACGAGGCGAGAATCAGAGAATTTTATGTAATTCCTGAATACCGGGGAAAGGGTGTTGGCATGAAACTCCTCGACAAATTAAGAGAGCTGGCTGCGGAAAGGAGCATAAAAATGATAACTGCAGAATTTCCATCCCTGAATCTGATAGCATCTAAATTTTATGAAAGTATCGATTTCAAGGAATTGATAAAAATTTATTCTAAAATAAATTAAAAAATTTATTTCTGAGGAGATAAAGCTATGTATTTCAGTATATTTCCGGTTTTCACATAATTGAGCTCTGCATTTGTATTTATCAGGGCCTTTCCCTTTAATGGTTTTCCATTTATTTTTATGCTCAATTCCTTTCCTATGGATATATTATTGATTCCTTCTATGTTTACGATTTCATCGCCCTTCAAGTCCGGGATGCTGTCAATCTGTATTGGAATTATGCCCATATCCACCAGATTGCTCCTGTGAATTCTTTCAAAGCTTTCTGCTATCACAGCTTTTACTCCAAGTAGTGATGTAACCTTTGCTGCCCAGTCTCTTGAGCTTCCAGATCCGTACTGTTTCCCTGCAAATATAACCAGTGGCACATTATTTTCTTTATACTTCATTGCTGCATCGTAGAAGCTCATTACTTTCCCACCCGGATAATACACAGTGTCGCCTCCGGCATGATCAACCATCAAATTTCTTATCTTTGGATTGGAAAATCCACCACGTAGCATTACTTCATGATTGCCACGGCGTGCACCGAATGTATTCATTTCCGTGACGCCAATGGATACAAGATATTTACCTGCAACAGAGTCCTTCACTATTGGGCCCGCCGGTGAAATATGATCGGTTGTAATTTTATCACCGAATATGGCAAATATTCTAGCATTTCTGACGTCCTTTACAGGTTCCATATACATCCATGGAGGCATTTTTATATAGGTTGAGTCTTCCTTAAAATCAAATATCATTCCTCCACTTGATTTCATTGATTCCCAGTTTGAATCCCCCTTGAATACATCGCTGTATTCCTTTCTGTATGTTTCAGGGTCCATGGCAAGATGGAAATACTTCTTTATCTCCTCGGTGCTGGGCCATATGTCGTTTAGATATACAGCTTTTCCATTGTCGGAGCCTATCGGTTCTCTGGAGAGGTCAATATCCATTGTACCAGCCAGTGCAAAGGCAACTACCAGCATGGGCGATGCAAGGAATGCACCTGCAATATAAGGATTTATCCTTCCCTCAAAATTCCTGTTTCCGCTGAGGACGGCGAAGGTTTTTACATTGTTTTGCAATGTATCATCCTGAACTTCAGGTATAAGTGGTCCTGCATTTCCAATGCATGTGGTACATCCATAACCGACCAGTTCGAATCCGATCTTATTAAGGTATTTCATTAAGCCTGCCCTTTCTAGGTATTCTGTAACAACTTTAGATCCCGGCGCAAGACTTGTTTTTATTGTCTGCGCAGGTACAATGTTATGTTCTACCGCCTTTTTTGCCATGAGTCCAGCTCCTAGAAGTACGAAAGGATCTGAGGTGTTTGTACAGCTTGTGATTGCTGCAATTACCACTGCACCATTTTTTATAAGTTTTCCGTCATTACCACCTGTAATAAGTTCGTCTATTTTTCCTTTTAAATCCTCAATATTTACCAGCTCATCAGGATTTTTTGGACCTGCAACAGCACTTTTAATATCAGAAAGATTTATTTCTACAGTATCGCTGTATTTCTTCGGACCATTATAGAATAATCCCTGTTCCTTGAAGTATTTCTCTACAGATTCTGCATCTCTGTCTGTACCGGTGAGATATTTCAGTGTTTCATTATCCACGGGGAAATATCCGATCGTTGCTCCGTATTCAGGAGCCATATTGGATATTGTTGCCCGGTCCTGTGCTGTTAATTCAGAAAGCGCACCATAGAATTCAACAAATTTTCCTACAACGTTCCTTGCCCGTAGTGTTTTTGTAATGTAAAGTACAACATCTGTGGGTGTAACCCCTGTGGGAACCTTACCTATTAAATTCACTCCGATAACTTCCGGGACAGTCATGAAATATGGTTCATTGAGCATTGAGGCCTCAGCCTCCAGACCGCCGACCCCCCAGCCGAGTACTCCGATGCCTCCGATCATTGTTGTATGTGAATCCGCACCTATGAGGCTCTCCGGGAATATCTCTTCACCGTCTTTAACTGCAACAGATGATAAGTATTCAAGATTGATCTGGTGTACTATTCCATGTCCAGGAGGAACTATTCTCACATTCTTGAAAGATTGCTGGGACCATTTCAGAAAATCGTATCTCTCAACATTTCTGGAGAATTCATCCTTCATGTTGATAATAATAGGCTCATCTCCACGGAATGAATCCACGATTATTGAATGATCTATGACCAGATCAGATTTTGTAGCCGGATTCACATCTTCGGGATTTTTTTTCATCTTCTGGTAATATTCCCTCATGGCTGCAAGATCTACTAAAATAGGAACACCGGTATAATCCTGGAAAACAACCCGGGATGGCTTGAATGCCATTTCTGCACCGGATTTCATATTTGCAATGTTTTCTATTGACCTCTCATCTATATCTACTGCATCATAATTCCTCAAAACATTTTCCAGTAGAATTTTGAAAGAGTATGGCAGATTATCAATATCATAACTATCTGTGAGCTGTGACAGTGGATAATATTTAAGCTCCTTACCTTTTATTTTTATTTTGCTGTGTTCTATATTCATAGTTTGTAAGCCTAAGATAATATTTTAAGATTATTATAAAGAAATATTTCATGTAAAATTTAGTATATTATCTTGATCCGCCATCCGATGTTCAAAATTTATAAAGGTATTGTATGGAAAACTTAAATATACATTATTATTTACTTATTTATGAAAAACTTAGAATCAATAATACCATTAATCACTCCATTCAGTAATAACCGGGTGAATAAACAGATAGCATTAGATCACGGTAACGATGTTCTGAAGGGAGGCATGAAATATTTATTCCTTGCAGGAACAACAGGTATTGGTCCTGCACTTTCAACACCAGAAAAACTGGAACTTCTTGATGCCTTTTCGTATATTCCTGATAATGTTATACTGCAGGTGGGCTCATTGAATCTTGGAGATTCTATGGATATGGCCAGGGAAGCAAAAAAGAAAAAGATTCATGCAGTTGCGGCAATACCACCATATTATTTTACCGGTATGAAACGGGAGTGGCTGGTGAGATACTATGTAAAAATATCATCCGAATATCCTACTATAATCTACAACTATCCGGATACAACAGGTTATAATATTACATATGATATTGTCAATGATATAAAGAAGGAAGGTGGAAATGTTATAGGAATCAAGGAGACAACATTCAACATGAACGACATTCTAAATACAAAAATGTATGTGGATGATTTCAAGGTTTATACTGGCCCTGATCAGTATATATTATCGGCATTCAGGCTAAATCTTGACGGGTACGTTTCAGGTGCAGGAAATTACGGATATAAAATTATAAAAAATATAGAAGAAAATTATGACAATGAAAATGGTGATAAATATCAGTTCCTACTCAACGAATTATCTGATTTATCCAGAAAGTACGGTACAATTTCTTCCATATATAACATGGTAGGAATCATGACGGGAATAAATGCAGGATGCCCCCGGGAACCATTCTTCAAAATATCGGAAAGCGACAGTCTCCAACTTAAAAGTGAAATGGATCTGTTATTCAAAAAATACAATTATCAACTCTGAATAATTTTTCTAATTATTGTATAGGACGTCTCACATTTTAGCAACTGACGATTTTCATTATCTCCCTTGTATTATCCCCGAGTTCAATATTGGAAATTACCATTAGATTGTATGCAATTACCTTGAGTCCAATTATATTATCATAATCCCTGTTACTGACATACCATATATTCTCAGAACCTATTATACCCTCCAGTATGGAGAATGTCCTCTCAATCTCCCATCTCATGGAATACATCGATGAATATTCTTTTTTAAGTTCTATTCCTATTTTCCTGTTAACTGTCAATCTATCATCTATAATTCCCCTTCTTTGATTTGTATCAATCACAGGCAAGGAATGTGCATTCTCAGATATGTAATCATATATTTCAGATGTATCATATGCAGAATCTGCCAGAATGTATCTATAGTTCCTGGCAGAATCAATCATTTCATGTGATACAGATAAATTGTGGATATTCCCCCTTGTTATAACCCATTCATTGATTAAAAGGGAATCTACATCAATGGTCATATGGCATTTCCTTCCATATAACCATCCCTTTGTTGTCTTCGTCTATCCTGATAATGGATCCTTGTAATTCCTGTACTTCCTTCTCCTCTCTGCAGTTGAATGCTTGTATGTATGCATCATGAATGAATCAAATGCAGCTATCTCATTTATAGAATATAATGATTCAATCTCCATGTTAATGGCATGGAGGTCTAATGACATGGACTTTCTGGAAAGTGTCTGGAATGATGGTATTTCTTTTATTCCAATCAGTTCCATGTACTCACTGTGGTTTCTAAGGAATATTCCAGATGATCTGTATGATATGTTGAATATCTGGAATAAAATCATAATCTTTAGAAGATGTTTATCAGAATACTTTCGTCTTCTACTGTCAGGCGAAACTATATTATCTATAATATTCAGAATCAACGGGATATGCTTCTCCGGCATATCCCATAATTACATTCTGATAGATAATGTTCGACAATTGCAGGATTTATTATGAAATATGAGACACCCTATAATTACTGTATATAAAATAAAAAATTTTATTTTATATTGTACGTTTCGTCATCCAGGATACCATGAATCAATTTGCTAATTAAATATATGGTAACCAGTGATATGGCAAATACTGTAACCACAACAACAGCAATGCCCAGTAATTCTATCCCCAGCTGTCTCAATGCGGGAAATCCTCCGTAAAATAATAACCCGTTAGGCAAAACACTGTTACCCGAAGCCACAGCAAAGGAATGCTGGGTAAAAAAGGCAATCATTATAACCCCGAAGACACCGCCGAGGCCGTGCCCTGGAAATAAACCAACAGGATCGGAGAACCACTTTACCTTTGAAAATAACTTTTCTCCACCAACAAATAATGGCCCTCCTATAAGCCCGAGAATCAGTGCACTTGCAGGACTGACAAATCCGGCCAGTGGTGTAATAATGATAAGTCCCATGAGAATTCCATTGGTTGCATCCATGATTAGTGGAGTCTTTCTATCAAATAATTCTCCGAATAGGATTACGGACATCATTGCTGCTCCTGATGCAACAAACGTGGTTATTACAACCATGAGGACATCGCTGTTGAATGCCAGTACACTTCCCGGGTTAAATCCAAACCAGCCAACCCACAATAATAGTATCCCCATTGCAAGCCATGTACTGTTTACATGCATGCCAATTTTCATTGATTGTTTCAAACCTTTTTTCCTTTCCTCTCTCCAAATTTCATATACAAGTGCTAATCCTGCAGCAGCTGCGGCCCCATGCACTACAAGACCGCCGGCAAAATCCCTCATGCCCATTCTATACAGCCATCCAGTCGGATTCCAGATCCACGCAGCTGGGAGATTCCAGATTATTACAAAATAGACTATGGAAAATATAAAAAAAGCCTTAAATTTCATTTTTCTTAAGACAATTACTCCAACCAGGGCAAGGGTGACAGCTGCAAAGGCGGTTTCAAACAGGTAATATGTTCCTAGCTTTAATCCAGTATTGAAGTATTTACCGGTCATGGACCACCAGGTAGTAGTAATAGAACTTGATGAAAAACCCCCGAGGAAGAAGCCACTTTTATAGAACGGATTTCCTATTATTCCATAGATAGTAGGGGCAAAGGCGGTATTGAATCCTATAATTGCCATGACAAATATGGCAGTCCCGGAAATCACAATTGTTTTTAACAAACTATTTTTGTATTTAGTTCCCAGTTCGCCGATTTCCAGAAAACCCACGGCTATTGTCATAATAAAAACAAAGATTGCCGCTATTACAACCCATAAATTATTAATCAAAACCCGTGAAAGGACCAAATCCTCTATAATTCCAAATGTCATTACATTTTATGAAATAAGTCTATAAAATATTATGTTTCGAAACGATAGTATTCCTGTTATCAGTTAAAAATATATACGGGAATGTTTGTATTCTCTACCTGATTTTTCCATATTATTAAGCTATAAATTACTATTCTGAAAAAATATAATTTATTTAAATCATGCTTTATTTATTCCAGGTTTATTGTGTTTTATTTTAATTGCTATGGACGTAATTAGTCCTGAAATAAAAAATAATGATAAAATTATATTGCTCGGTGGCAATTTTATATTTTCTAAATACGGATATCTATTGGAAAGTATCAAGGTTGCAATCGTAAATATCATAATATAAAACAAGGAAAAAAGTATTACATTTAGTATAAAATCCATATGTCTCAATATCAGGTCATAATTGATTAACAGGGTTGATAATATAAAATCTATGCTTATATAAATATAAAAAGGCAATTTTACAATTGTAACATATGGGTTTATTAATAAAATAAAATTTATAACCAGTAAAATTGAAAATAAGAGTGATGTATAAACTATCCTTTTATTCATTATGTTAATAGTATAGAAATGCATATAAAATTTTTTATTAAGTACCAATGACAATCATTGTAATGGCTCACGGGTCTACATCATTAATATTTTTTTAAGTATACAATAACCAATGAAATAGATACAATTGTAATAGGCCATAACAATGGATGGAAGCAGTCTGCAGATATTGGCAAGAATAACAACCAGAACTTTGTACAAATACCATTTAACATGCTTATAGATCAGATCTATTACAAGGGTCAGGAATATGGAATAAATGTAGTTAAGCAGGAAGAGAGTTATACATCTAAATGTTCATTCCTTGACAGCGAAGAAATAGATAAACAGGAAATATATCCAGGAAAAAGAATAAAGAGAGGAATATTTAAATCAGCAAATGGTACATTAATACATGCTGACCTATAGGCTTCTTACAATATAATTAAAAAGGCAATCCCTGAAGCGTTTGCGAACGGGATAGAGGGTATCGGGTTATATCCAGGGAGTTTAAGCATCAATGAGATGATAACTTCCAAAGGTGGATGTTAACATGGTTAACGGAAACATTAACCTCAGTACTCAGTTCCTGTTCCATCCTTATAATATAATCCTTTTATTTTTTCAAACAATACTCTGTCTCCTGAAAGGATAATTCCATTTTGAATTATTTCTTCAATTATCTTTTTCTTCGCTTTGGCTAATGCATATATCTGACTTATTGTAAATAATCTGGGCTCTACATCAACTGGCAATCCAGTTTCCATGAAATCAATAACATCTTTCTTGTCGTTAGTTATTATTATAACATCTGCATCTGAAAAAGGTGAATAATTTCCTTTAGCAAGAGAACCTATCAGTATGGCTAACAATGCACCTTTATCTTTAGACTTATTTCCATACTCTTTAAGAACATGGATGATTGATTTATAATCAAGTTCGTATATTTTTGGCGCAGAATTCAAATATCTCTTTTGCATAATTTATACACCTCCTAGCATCCTCTATAGAATAGTACTCATAAGGTGAGCCTTCAGTATAATAATCCGGATACCTTGAGCTCACATATACCCTATCCAGTTCCTTTGACCTTTCTATTATGTCATTCTCTATTTTAAATTCGGTAAGTTGAGATAACATCCTTGATATAGAATGACTCCATATTTCTTTATTTAAAGCATTATACAGAGCCTTTACCGCCTTTTCCGCACTCTGCTGTGCAGCAAAACATGCCCATTCATATTTTCCATTCTCCATAGAATCATTTGCTTCTTCTAAATCTCTTTTCGATTGATTCAACCAGTCCATGGGCCTCGATGGCATTTTATATATCCATGATTAATGGGTTAATAATAATTTCCATATATTGACGATTAATCAAATTAATAAGTATCTATATTTTCATAAACGAATAAAAACTTTTATTCATTTTTATATGTTACCAGCAGTTTTTTGCCTCCTGAATATAATAGAAATGGTGCTACTATGTCCAGAAATGGTATAAAGTAGAAGATTGCGCCCATGCGTATTGAGCTATTGTTATAAATTACTCCTATTCGATATATCCCGATAAAAAGATATAAAAACACTAAAAACACCCCCATCCCAATAACAGTAAAGATAATAGATACCGATATATTTGTCAGCGAATTCAATTCTAAAGCAATATAAAAGCCTTCGGAAGCATCAATTATCAGCATAATCAAATACAAGTACTTGGAAAACTTTGCAGGTCCCTTTAAACTTTTGTTAAATAAAGAAAGCAAAGAAATCGATCTTGAAAATAAATAAACAGAATAGACCGAGAATCCAACGGAACATATATAAAATGCTCCTAATATGAGTATCAGGTAACTATTTGACCAGATACTTTGAAGAATAAAACTATCAATCATACCAGGCACTATATTTTTAGATATTGCAATCAGCATTATTGAAATCACAATATACATAACAACAATGGTAAAAACGATTACAAGGATCATTTCAATGATAATCAGAAGCGATGCAAGTTTAATATTTTTAAATGATTTTTCAATAGTTTCCTGATATTCAGTATTCATTTAATATTATATAAAAACACAATATAAAAATTTAACCGTGAAAGCGGAAATCTCCATTGGTAAGAGATGAACATAACAAATCAACCCACAAGAACGAAAGCCAAGGAGTTTATGATATGGATATATTTCTGGAATTATTGTTAAACAACAAAGTAATAATAATTAAGTGGGACATTATTTACCCCCATGCATGATCTTATTTTTAAAACAACAACAAACCATATATTTCATGGATATCAAATATCCCAGAAGATCCAAGAATGTGAATAATATTGTACATAAGTAGTTACTCTAACATAACGGTGTTGGATAAATAGATATACAATATCAGGATATTATAAATATGAGAAGCGAAGATTATTTAATTACATTGATTAGTGGTAACGACAGTACAAGAGTAGATGAAGCAACAATAGTTGCAACAGGTCTTGCTGAGAAAATGGGAGCTAAAAGTGTCTCTTTATTGTTTATAGGAAGTTCAATAGAAACTCTAAATAAATTTGATCCAAGGTCGTTGATTATCAGCAATAAAATTGAGGAACTTAAAAAAGCCAAAATAAAGATCATGGCCTGCCCTGTTGCAATGGAATACTACCATATAGTTGAGAGTGACCTATTATACTATGACTGTGACAAAATACCTGGTGGAAAAGTCATAGCAGACGCAAATAAGGAGGGACATACTATATTAACCTTTTAAAATCATTTTTAAAAGTTATTAAACTAAATTTTTATATGAACTCTAAAGATGAAGTATTATATACGCATTTTTTTTAAGTTACATTAGTGGTCAATTTATCCAAGTAAAAGCCATCCGAATTCATTCAGGGAATGAATATAGGGATAATTTCTCGTGCCTATGCCAGTCCTTGTTATTATGCCAAGCGTCAGTAGTTTTTGTAATCTTCTGGAAACGGCCGAATTAGTAATATTCAGTGACATGGATAGTTCCTCAATAGTTTTTGCTTTGATTGATATTTCTCTCATAATCTGCATGTATCCCTTATTGTATATGTTTATCTTTTTCAATTTTTTGACATTTATAACAACAGTTGAGTCCAGATATTTATCGTAAACTACCATGAGTATATCCTGGTTATATGCGTGGATCGTCAGGGCAGAGACACCAATTCCTGAACCACATGATATATTAACCCATGTGGGATCGCTTTTGGACTTGCAAATTTTCTGTAAAACCAGAAAAATCTGATAGAAATTACTAACATCCTTTATTTCTATAAATTCTGATTTAATACCTTTTAGTTTAAGAAAATCTATTATTTTTTGCTTTGCATTCTTATATTCCGTCTTGGCATCACAGATTATTATCAGTTTAGAGATTTTAGGAATGTCTGAAAAGAAGGGTTTTACGATGTAATCACCCTCCTGATCCAGAATGGCTATGCCATATTCTTCTGTCATTTTCATTCATGTGACACAAATTTATTAATTTTGCGCAATGATACCAGAAATATTTGAATATATGTATTATAATAATTATATTTAAATAGAAATCATGACTATTAGTTGCAGAGTAAAATGATAGCAGTAACAGCATGGGAATGGATAGGCCTGTTTATAGGAATGATTGTAGGTGGTCTTGCAGAAGCATGGGGTATTTCAAATCCAGAAATTTTGATAAGGCTCGGAAAATTCCAGGACAGGTTATTTATAGGATGTATAGCAATAGCAATAGGTTCAGGTGCACTGGCTTTATACGGTCTAGCAGCGCTTGGAGTATCGTTTCACTGGGGAGTTAAACCGGATTACATATGGGGAGTCGCTCTTGGAGCAGCCATATTCGGTACGGGAATAGCAATATCGGGATACGTTCCAGGCACAATATGGATGGCTTTAGGCGAGGGAAGAAGAGATGCAGTATATGCTGTTTTCGGGGGTTTACTGGGAGCAGCCTCATGGACAATGATATACCAAACATCCTTTGGCCACTGGCTGGTGACATATGATAACTTCCACGAAATATATTTCGGTGGAAAGGTAGATACAAACTTATACGTGGGTTTCGGAATAGCTATAGTATGGGCAATTTTAATGTTTGGTATAGCGTATATGTTACCAAGATACAAGGGTGGAAAAAGCTGTTTTTACCAGTCTTCGCATAAAAACTATAAACCGACAACAGCAGAGGAAGAGCAGAATATAGAATCTTCTGAGGTACTCCAGGAGGGAGCATCCATGCCCATGGGCAATGGAACTACTGCTGAGGAATTCAATTACCATTATACTGTATCATCCAATTTATTTGGAAAGGTAATGTTAACAGTTGGTATAGTAATAGGTCTTACCGTTGTCCTTGAAATGTTCTTACACCAGATACTGGGTGAATCAACCACGTTTTCATGGATAGC
>JAKAAE010000130.1 GCA_021797225.1 Thermoplasmata archaeon
CTATAAATTTTTAAATTATTTTTATTAAATTTACTCAAAATTCCATATAGAAAAAAATTTAGAAATATAAAAATTAAATATTTTCAAACATGTTCAATAAATAGAATGTTTAAATAAAAAAGTTTAAATATTATTATAAATTAGATTTTAATGGAAGAAAATCAATTAGGGGTTGCATCAATATCACCTAGATTATCACTTTTTCAGAGTTTGGCACAACTGGCACCCCTTCCAACACTTATATTCACTATTCAGGAAATTTTCGGTTATTCCAATGCCGATGCATTGTCATATCTTATAGCTTTGATAATAATTTTATTCTCTGCAAATACCGTGGTACAAATGGGAAGACGTTTTCCTCATGTTGGTGGTTATTATGGTTACGTTGCTAACGGGATTTCTAAATCTACTGGAGTATATACACAATTCATGTTCTTGTTTTATCAAATTATAAATACGGCTGCCGTTGTTATCTTTGGCTCTTGGGTTTTACAGATTTTTTTGGAATTATTTAATATAACAATCAGGGGGTTTTACTTTCTTCCAATTCCGCTTATTCTAATATTTATAATTCCATATTTCGGAATTAAGCTCTCTTCATGGTTCTATGTTGTCACGGCAATTATAGAAATAGGAATAGTCTTTATATTAGCCGTCCTCATGCTTATGCATCCGGCACCTTCAAGTATATTGGTTGCACCATTTATTCCCACCGTTGGAATGAGTAGCTTTGCCTTATCCATAATCTTTTCTCTCTTCTTTTTCACGGGCTATGGTTCGATTCTAACCCTGGCTGAGGAGACCAGAAACCCGAGGAGCTCTATTCCAAAAATGGCTGTAATGAGTCTTCTGCTTATTGGGGGTCTCGAGTTTCTTTTCATGTATGCGTCTCAGGTAAACTGGGGAACCGGACTGACATCAACCTTTGCCACCTCACCTCTATTTCCAACTTATCTGGCGGCGAAATCACTTTTAGGAGTGGCAGGACTCATTATTGTTGGAATCTTCGCTTATATATCTTTGGTGAAAGGCAACATAGCTATCCAGAATTCAACGGCAAGAGGCTTATATGCATTAGGAAGGGACAATGTGCTCCCATCTATACTTTCGAAAGTTCATCCTAAATATAAAAGCCCCTACGGGGCCATACTAGTTAACCAACTGATGGCAATAGTAATAATCGGTGCAACCTATTTGATATTTTATTTCATAATCGGCATCCACTCAGGAATTACTGGGGATGCTGCTGTTTATCTTATAGCTTTACTTACAGTTGGCTATTTGTTGACACATATATTTGCCAACATTTCCGTGCCGCTCTATTTTACTACAAAAGAAAGAAACAGCCTTTCTATAATAAAACATTATATTCTACCTTTAGCTTCTACAGCCGCTATTATTTTCGCTCTAGTCCTCAGTTTTACTGGACTTACAGGATATATGCTATCGCTCCCTATTATAGTTGTAGGCTATTTAATATTGATATTAATTTTTGTCTTAAGGGTGAAATCTAAACACCCTGAAGCTATTGCAAGAGCAGGAGAAGTTATACCGGAGTTAGATGAAGCCGTTGGTGGTGTAAAAAATGAATAAAGACAAAAGAATAATCATAGTTGGTGCCGGCTCTACAGGTTCAAGTGTTGCATACCATCTTTCTAAGATAACAGATTCAGAAATAATATTGATAGAGAAAAGGGGAATAGGCAGCGGTATGACTGCCTTTTCCTCAGCAATAGTCAGAACTCATTATTCTAATGAGATTGTTGCAAAAATGGCGCTGGAATCCAGGCATATTTTCGAATCCAATAGGGAGAATTTAGGATTCTACAGGACAGGAATGATAACCATTGTACCGGATTCTCTGAAGGATAGAATGGAAGAAAATGTATCTATGCTGAAAGGTCTGGGCATTAATGAGCAAAATCTTACGGAACATGAAGCTAGCAGGAAATTTCCATGGATAAATTTTGATGAAGGTGAGGATATATCGTATGAAATAGATAGTGGATACGCAGATTCTGTATTAACTGCGAATTATTTTGCCAAGAATGCCATTGATTCTGGAGTGAAATTTATCCGAGATGATGTTTATAAAATAGAAAATGAGCAGGGTCGGGGAAAAGTTGTTCTTAAAGATGGCAAGATAATAACCGGTACAAAAGTTGTGCTGTGCACGAATGTGTGGACAAATAAACTACTATCCAGAAGTGGTTTTGGTGAAGAGGAACTATTGCCAATTAAAGTATCTCCACACCCAGTTATATTATTTAAAAGACCAAATACCATATCCGGATTGTTACCTATTGTTAGTGATCTGGTAGATAAGGATTATTATAAGTTCGAGGGTGAGAGCTTACTTTCCGGTGGAAATCTTCGAAGTGAACTAGATAATACAAATATAGACCCGGACAATCCACCGCTAGAAGTTCCAATGGATTATGTTTCAGATTATGCTGAACGAATTTCAAAAAGAATCCCGGATATGAAAGAAGCTGGTTTCCATAGTGCCTACTATGGCATGTACGATAATACTCCAGATTTTCATCCTATTATAGATTCTCTAACAAGTCTGGGACTACCAAATGTTTATTGCTGTGTAGGGCTCAGTGGACATGGATTCAAACTTTCACCAGCATTAGGTAGAATCGTATCAAATTTAATTATGGACAAAAAAGACCCAGCATTAGGATATTTCCGGCTTTTAAGATTTAAGAATGGTAATTCAGTTTTTAAGAACTACGAGGGCATTGGGACAGTAGGCTAAATAGATATACTGAGATCAAACACATATACCTAGCAGGAATTATGATGCAATGAACCAAATAACAATAGCATGCAATTACATTGTATTGGACAATAAAATTGCAGGAATTTCATGGAAGAAAATGATCCTTATCATGAGTTGAGATTTGTTTGAATCTTTTTATTTTAAATTTATACAATTAAAGCGGATATATTTATCCGGAAAGCAATATTTATAAACCTTTTTGAGTTTTAAAATTATGAATGTTATGGATTTTTACCAGAATTTTTTAAAGGCTGATTCCACTGAAAGAAATAAGATGTTGAATGATTTGAAGCATCTGCAGGGAAATACGGAAATTAACTTTGTGACTGATGTTTTTGAAAAGGTCTTCGGGAATCTGGATAAGGACGCAATCATATATTTGAATACAGAAAAAAATGAAGAAAAAAGAATTTCTTATGTTGAATTCGTCAAAAGTTATAACAAATTTATAAATTTTCTCAGGGGCAGAGGAATAAAAAAAGGTTCTACCGTATATATAATGGCTGGTGCAATTCCAGAGCAGTGGATAGTAATGATGGGCGCATTGAAAGCAGGATATACGGTGATACCAACAGCCCCCAATCTTACAGAGTACGAGATCAGGTTCAGGTTTTCCAGCGACCCACCGGATGTTATAGTTTCAGATCTTCCTAGTGCAGAAAAACTCGAAAAATCCATGGTGGGAAAACCACTTATGCTAATAGTTGGAAAGAGAAAAGGCTGGATAAGTTTCAGTGATATGGAGAGTATGTCCGGAGAAGCACATGGAGAAGTACTCTCCGTGGAGGATATATTTGTAAAATATTTTACATCTGGAACCACCGGTATGCCCAAAGCCGTGCAGCACAGTGCCGTCTTATATCCGCTGGGACAGCTGAGCACGGTAACCGCGATCGGAATAAAGCATGATTATATTCATTGCAATCTGAGTTCACCGGGATGGGCAAAATTTGCATGGAGTTCATTTTTTGCACCATTATGTGTGGGTGCCACGGTTCTATCTATAGATTACTCCGGCAGGCTGGATGCAAAGAACTACCTGAATATTATAGATAAATATGCTGTGAACTCATTCTGTGCTCCTCCCACCGCCTGGCGCCAGTTCCTATCCTTGAGGGAACCAGGTATATCGCTGGACAACCTCAGGGAGACTGTAAGTGCAGGAGAACCGCTCAACGGAGAAATAATCAGCAGATGGAAAAATAAATACGGAACAGTACTGAGGGATTTTTATGGCCAGAGTGAGTCAACTGCCATGCTTGCCAACCTTCCAGATCAGAAAATAATTCCCGGTTCAATGGGTATTCCACTTAATTCCTATCACATTGCCCTGGTAGATGATGAGATGAATGAAATAACTTCATCTGATACAGTTGGCAACATGGCCGTAAAAGATTACAAAGGCACAATGGGGCTTTTCCTCGGTTATTCTGACAGTGAAAAAAATAATGAAGTTTTCATAAATAAATACTATCTCACTGGGGACAGGGCATACATGGATAATGAGGGCCATTATTACTTCGTCAGCAGGTCAGATGATGTTATAAAAACATCTGATTACCGTGTAGGCCCCTTCGAGGTAGAAAGCGCAATTATCAAGAATGAGGCTGTACTGGAATCCGCAGTTATCGGTGTACCGGACCCTATGAAATATGAAAAAATCAAGGCATTCGTAATCCTGAGAAATGGCTATGCGGCTAATATTGAAACTGCAAAATCCATACACGACACTGTCAAATCCATCCTCCCCTATTATAAGCAGCCGAGAATAATTGAATTTACAGAGGAACTCCCGAAAACCATCAGTGGAAAAAT
>JAKAAE010000131.1 GCA_021797225.1 Thermoplasmata archaeon
TAAAAAATTTCAAGAAACAGGTAAAGGAAGCAGATGGTGTGCTTATAGTAACGCCGGAGTATAACTATTCAGTTCCAGGATATTTAAAAAATGTTCTGGATGTTGCTTCAAGGCCATACGGAGACAGTCCGTTCGATGGAAAACCGGTTGCAATAATGAGTGCGTCTATCGGGATGCTTGGTGGGTCCAGGGCACAGTATCATCTGAGGCAGAGCTGTGTGTTTCTCAATATGATTCCAGTAAACACACCTGAGGTGTTTGTTACATTTGCGCCACAAAAATTCGATGAAAATGGAAAATTGACAGATGAAATGACTGCCAAATTTGCAGGACAGCTTCTTGAAAACCTCGTAAATCTGGCAAGAGACCTGAAAAAGGCTCACCACTAAACCACTAAATATTTTTGCATCCAATTTTCGGGAATGCACACAATAATCAGGGATTTATTGAGTCAAATTTAATAACTTTATAAATATTATTTATGAAATGATAGTAATCAAGCTCGGTGGAAGTGCAATCACAAAGAAATCAGAATATAGGTCATTCAACGAATCCGTTGTTGTAAACATAGTAAAAACACTGAAGGGAATTAATGATAATATGATTATAGTACATGGAGGTGGATCTTTCGGACACATAAAAGCCAAAGAATATGGATTGCCGGGTTTTGCCAGTGAACGGACAATGAAAGGCATGAATATTGTCCATAACGATATGGCTAATCTGAACCTCAAAATTTCTAAAATTTTATACAGCAGTGGAATTTATAACATACCTCTTCCTGTATCCTCACTAGTTTATGATAATAAAAAAAATTATGCGGTATTCGGAAAATATCTGAATATGGGAATAACGCCTGTTTCCTATGGAGATACCTATATCCACGGGAATAAAATAGGAATATATTCCGGGGATAATATAGCATATGATGTTGCCAGAAGATTTCATCCCTCCGCGGTTGTATTCTTTTCAGATGTTGATGGTATTTATGATAAAAATCCTAAAACAAATCCGGATGCAAAGCTCTTGAAAACAATTTCAGGTGAATTCCAGCACGATGATGCAACGCCCGATGTGACCGGGGGCATAATGAACAAGTACAGAAAAATGAGGGGTATTTCTGATCTTGGTATACCTGTATACCTGATCAATGGATTATACCCGGAACGAATATATAATATAGGGAAGAATAATTTTACAGGAACGGTGATTTGAATGATAGAAAATAGAAAGGAAGAACATATAAACATTGCCGAAAATATGAATGTTACATCTGAACACAACTTCTGGGATGATATTCGGCTGATTCACAGGGCTTTGCCCGAAGTGGATTATGATGCAATTAATACAGGCATAGATTTTCTGGGCACCCATTTTGACTATCCATTTTTGATATCCTCCATGACCGGAGGGACTGAGAAGGCCAGAAAAATCAATGCAAATCTTGCAAAGGCAGCTGAAGAGTTCCACATCGGCATGGGTGTCGGTAGCATGAGGGCTGCCATAGAAAATAAGGATATTGCAGGAACATTTTCAGTGATAAATGATTTCAAAATTCCCGCAAAATTTGCAAATATAGGGGCACCACAACTAATAGGCCAGGATAAACCACCGATTTCTGATAAGGACATTGAATATATCTTCAATTTGATAGGGGCAAAGTATCTTATAGTGCACTTCAACTTTCTTCAGGAGATGGTACAGCCAGAAGGGGACAGGAATGCAAAGGGGGTACTTTCCAGATTAAAAGAAATTGCAAAATCGTACCCGGTAATTGCCAAGGAAACAGGAAGCGGGTTTTCCAGGGAAGATGCTCTGGATCTAAGGGATGCCGGCGTAAAGGCAATCGATGTTGGAGGTCTGGGTGGCACCTCTTTTGCAGCTATTGAATATTACAGGGCGGAAAAAATACAGAACAATGAGAAAATGCATACAGGAAAGACCTTCTGGAACTGGGGGATACCTTCACCTGCTTCTATTAAATTCTGTTCTGTGGGAATTCCAATCATAGGAAGCGGAGGAATAAGAAACGGGGAGGATATTGTAAAGTCCATAATCATGGGTGCAGATATGGGCGCAATGGCAAGAAATTTTCTGAAGGCAGCAGATACATCCTATGAAGAATTAAAATTCGAGATAAACAATATAATAAAGGATATAAAAATTTCAATGTTTCTTTCTGCGGCTTCAAATGTTCCGGATTTGAAAAACAAAAGATATATAGTATTTGATCCGTTGTATTCATGGCTTGACCAGGGTGATTGAATGGAAGAAATAAAAACGGATACAAGATGCCCTAACTGCAATGAGTTTTTGTTCTATCTCGAGGCTGATAATGATATACCATATGAGGGAAAAATAACTATACACACATACATCTGCAAGAATTGCAGTTACAGGAATGTTACGATAGAACGGCACGACAAGGATGAGCCAAAGATAATCAAATTCAAAATAAAAAATAAGAATGATTTGAAAACAATAGTTTACAGATCACCTGATGCAAGTGTGCAGATACCAGAGCTTGATGCTGAAATATCCCCCGGGATAGCTTCTACCGGATATATAACCACAGTTGAGGGAATTTTAACCAGCATAAAGGAGAAGCTCGCCATAATGGGCGATGGGGAGGATGTTAATTATTTGAGGCAGAGAATAGATGGAATACTCAGCGGGGCTGAAGAAAAAATCACGATAATTATAGATGATGATTCGGGCAAGAGCAAGATAAATAGCAGCCGGGCAGAAGTGAATACAAAAGGGTGAATTGTCTACATGTACAAAATTTAATATAGTATTTATTTTATGCCCTTTCATGATTACAATTACCAACCTTACCAAAACTTTTAAAAATTTCAAGGCTGTTAATAATTTAAATATGGAAATAAATAATGGTGAAATACTGGGACTTGCTGGATTGAACGGTGCCGGTAAGAGTACCACAATACGGGCAACTACAGGTATAATATTCCCCACATCCGGAAAAATTATGGTTGATAATTATAACATAGTGACAAATAAGGTCGAGGCTTCAAAACATATAGGATGGGTCCCAGAACTTCCAAACTTTGAACCTGATTCAAAACCCATACCGCTCCTGAAATACTATGCCGGGTTATATGGCATAAAATCTAAGGATGTTGAAAATGAGATTGTTGAACTGATGAAGAGATTTGATATATATGCATATAAAAATCGAAAACTAAGGTATTATTCCCAGGGAATGAAAAAAAGATTTTCTTTAATAGCATCCATGATGGGCAATCCCGATAATTTCCTTTTCGATGAGACACTGAATGGACTTGACCCACAGGGTGTAAAGGAAGTCCGTGACTTTATAATAGACCTTAAAAAACAGGGTAAATCTATTCTGCTTTCCTCCCATATATTATCAGAATTGCAGAATGTAGCGGACAGGATAGCAATAATGAAAGATGGAGCTATAATAAAAACGCTTACAAGGGATGACTTAAAGAATCTTGGAACAACAGGAATCAAAATCCATGTTAAAAACCCAGATGATAAGATAGATAATCTCCTATCAAATTTCGGCGAGACTGTATCCGATGGATATTATTATATTATAAAAAAGACAGAAAACGCTGATCCATCAGAAGTGAATGATGAACTTGTCAGGGCAAATTACAAGGTTGATTATATCAGCATGGAAAATGAGACTCTTGAAGATTATTTCCTTAATATGGTGAGATAAAATGAACGGCTTTCTATATGATATTAAAAGAACTTTAACAGGAAAATTCACTATTATACTTATTGTGCTTCTGGTCCTTGTCACAGCAGCCACAGCATATGGTGCCGGAAGTTCCGCTGACAGTGCTGCTCCGGCACACACTGATATTGTTTTGCCCTATGTGAATGATACCGGTGGCTTTGTACATGTAAGTGATTATGTTATAAATGGGTATGGCCAGCCAGTCACTGGTTTAAGTGTTACCTCCTCGATAGAGAATTGTACAGATCACACTTATTACAATAAAACTTACCAGTCTGAGAATGGTTATATTAATTTCACTGAATCACAAAATGTTACCTATTTTAAATATGGATATAATGCATACTACAAGGACAGTAGCCCGATAGAAAATTCGGAAGACTATATAATGTATGATATGGCTAATCCTACACGTTTACAAATGGGTCAGCCATACTCCTACATAAATCCATCAAATCCATACTACAATACATACTTTAACTATTCAAGTGAACCCATTTATGCAGTACTGCTAAAGGATAAAGCAAATCCATCGCAGGTAAGCACAATGGTGTATATTCCCCATGCAAACCATACAACAGGTAATTATCCATTATATATTTCTCAAAATACGTCGTCATCAGGTATATATGGAATAAGCAAGTATAATATAACTGCAAATAGTGTAAAAGACACTTCAAATACAGGCATATTTATCTATACCCCTCATTTAACTCCAGCCGATCGTAATACGTATGTAAATATATATATTACAAATACAACAGGAGCAGTGATGGTAGCATCAATGTCAGATATATCGTTTGAATACACATATGCCAAGCCAGGGACATTACTTCA
>JAKAAE010000132.1 GCA_021797225.1 Thermoplasmata archaeon
GGCTCAGCCCGTAAGGATCGTGTACGTTGATTCCGAGAACTTTTGTGTCATCGCCAATCTCATCTTCAAGTCTTTCAGGGGAAACTATTTTTACATCATTTATTCCATTTTTGACAAGTGCAGCCTCGAGTTTCCTCAGAGGGTAAGGAACATATAAGGGTTCCCCATTTTTATACTGTGCTGGCGGGTCAAAGAATTTGTCCATCAAAAATTTTGGTACAACATTATTAGGCATACATGCTACATATCCCATCACGGAGATTCCCCCATAGTTTGTGAAAGTCCCTCTGTCTGAAGTAAGTACTACTTTTGCCATAAATAATTAATTCATACAAATATTTTAATTTTATCAAATTTAGAAAATTATTACTACATATACATATTATAAACCAGGATATATTTATAATAATATAAAATAAATCGAATGATATATAAATCAACTATTGACTATTATATAATATTTCATTAAATTATAAAGAAACAGAAATTGTATGGATAAATTGAACTTTCTGTTCATTGATAGGTACCTGTAATAGTATTAAAAACAGGCTAAACACCCAATCATCCCGCAAAAAATAAGAACAAAAATATCATGTACTGAATGTTTATTGTCATACACTTCCATTTATATAATTTAACAATAATAATTTATACCTACCTTTAATACCAAGCCCATTCATATAACGTAAAATACATATAGTTATGCACGTTGTCATACATAATGATTGTTGACTCTATAGAAATGGAAAATTTCAAATCTTATGGAAATAAGCAACTTATCAAGGTAAATCAGGGGTTTACAGTGATTATAGGGCCTAATGGATCAGGAAAGAGCAACATAGGAGACAGTATGCTATTTGTTCTGGGTATCAGATCAAATAAGACGGTGAGAGTCGATAAACTCGAGGATTTTATACATAAAACTGACCCGCCCAAGAAACACTGTTACGTTACATTAAATGTTATTGCAGATGAAGGAACACGATATGCCATTAAAAGGGAAATCAGTTATTCTGGAGGAGATTATAAATCAAATTATTATATAAATGATAAGAGGTCAACAAGAACAGATGTTCTAAAACTCATAGACAGCTTTCATATATACCTTGACGCTTATAGTTTTGTACTTCAGGGGGATATAAACAATCTTGTAAAAATGACCGGAACAGAGAGAAGAAAACTTTTTGAATCGATTGCCGGCATTGAAAGCTATAAAGAACGTATAGAAAGCGCTCAGCAGGATATCGATGGGTTGAACGAGAATTTAAACAGTATGGATGCTGTGCTTGGTGAAATAAAAAATGTGCTTGAAATACTGGGTGCGGATCGCGAAAATGCCATAAAATACAACACAATAAACAAGGAATTGGAGGAATTGAAGCTGTACCTGAAAGTCAAGGACAGGGAAAGACTCAATCAGGAACTTTCCATGTACAACAGTAATATTTCACAGAATAAGTCTGATATAAGTAATCTTGAATTAGAAAATAAAGAACTTCTGGAAAAAAAGGATAAAATTGCACAGAGGATACAGGAAATTCAGGATCAACTTGACGCGATCGGAGGGAAAGAAATACTACAGATACGCCAATCAATTGAAAATTTAAACATTAAAATTGCTGAAACCAACACAAAAATGGTAACCTTGAAGGAAAATGTTACAAACTCTGAATCAAGGATCAGGACATCTAGAGATGCGTATAATTTTAATCAGGAACAGCTGGAAAAAAAGAACAGGGAAAAGAAAAATTATGAATCATATCTCAGGAGTGCAGAAAACACCATAAAAAAAATAAATGGTGAACTGGCCAAATTCAGACAGGAGAATTATGAGAATTCTAAAATGGCCAAAGAACTAAATGATAAAATCGGAGATATAGATGCCCAGATACAGGTCAATAATAATTTATTGATAAACGATAACGATGTAAATACCATGGAAAAGGAAATTTCATCGCTTTCCAGGGAACTTACACTTCACGAGGAGAAAATCAAGGTGGATTCCGGAAAGATCAAGGATTTTAAGTGGAAGATAGAGAATTTAAAAGCAAATATAGATGATTATAACAGAGAAATAAATAAGGTAAATACTGAATTTGTTGCAATCAGAAATAAATTAAACGATCTGGTAAATGCTAAAAATAATAACGACATTGAAATAAGAAATAAAGAAAAAGAGCTCAGAGGACTCAATTATAGAGGTGGTATGTCCCCTGCAATGAAAGAAATTAACACAATGATGCAGATAGACAAAAGGATATATGGTAGTATCTCCAAACTTATTGAATATAATGAAAAGTACACAAATGCAATAAGTGTTGCCGGTGGCGGCAGACTCAATTCCATAGTTGTTGATGATGACGGGGTGGCACAGGAATGCATTGAAAATTTGAAGGTTAAAAGACTAGGACGGCTGACATTTATACCGCTGAATAAGATATCTGCAGGCACTGATAGACAGCGTGCAGTAGAACTTGTAAATTCTGGTGAGGCTATAGATTTTGTCAGAAACCTTGTAAGTTACGATTCAAAGTTCGAAAAAGCTATGAAATATGCTTTTGGAGATACTGTACTTATGGATTCAATGGAACATGCACGGAAGCACATGACCGGTGTCCGTATCGTAACCCTGGAAGGTGACGTTTTTGATCCATCAGGCGCAATGACCGGGGGGTCTATAAAAAACGATGAGCTGCTTGCAAACAGAATCTTAAAAACCATATCTGAACTTGAAGATAGCAGTGAGATGCTGAAAAGTGAAATAAGCATCATGGATAAGAAGAACAGTGATATATCCACCAGACTCGCCGATTTGACTAGAAAGAGGGATATTTCTAATAGTAATATAACCAGCTATCAGACACAGATGCAGGATGCTGAGGTTTCTCTGAAATCATCAGAAGCCAGAATAAAGGAAATAAACATTAAAATTGCCGATTCAGAGGAGAGAAAAAAGAATTTTGAGTTCAGAAAAAATGAAATCAAATTAACCATTTTTAAACTGGAAAAGGAAAAGGAAGCGATATTCAAAAAGTTGAAAGAGCTATCGCCTGAAAACGTCGAGATCGAAAAGCAGATGGAAGGTGAACTGGATGAAGCTCAGAAAAGCAGAGAAAATTACTCAAACAACCTTGTACAGATAGAGACTGAGATAGGGCATTCAGAGGAAAAAAGCAAGGAACTCCAGGAAAAAATACAGGGGCTGGAAAAGGAAATTTCAGATAATAAAAAATTAATTGAAAAATATAATGCAGACCTTGATTCTATGAGAAGTGAACTCACGGAAAATAAACAGAGGGAAAATGAAATAGAATCCAGATCCGGTGATCTGTATATGGAAAAATCCAAGATTTCCCGGGAACAGGAAGATATTTTCAATAGCATGAGAAAAAATGATGACCTGATAAGCAATAAGAAAACTATCATAGCTTCTCTCAATGCAAAAATCGAAAATATGTCATTCCAGCTTGAAACAATTACCTATGAAATAGAAAACAGCAGTGTACAATTCACGGATTTTAAATTGAGTATTAATGAGGTGAATGCAAAAATTGCCGGTGATTCTAGAAAAATAGCAGAACTGGGCGCTGTTAATATGAAGGCAATCGAACAGTATGATAGAGAGATGCAGCGTTACGATAACACCGAATCAAAATATAAAACATTGATGAATGAAAAAAATGACCTTATAGAACTCCAGAACCAAATTATAGAAGATGAAAAGAAGAAATTCCTGGAGTTACTTGATACTATAAATGAGCAGTTCAAAAAAATATATGCCAGATTATCAGAGGGAGGCGAGGCAAATCTGGAAATAACCAGCAGGGATGACCCGTTGAATGCCGAGGTTTACATAAAGGTAAAACCCATGGGAAAACAGATGATAAAGATAGACGCTCTCAGCGGTGGTGAGAAGAGTGTTGCGGTTCTGGCCCTGATACTTTCATTCCAGATTAAGAATCCCTCACCGATATATTATCTTGATGAAGTGGATATGTTTCTGGATGGACATAATGCTGAACATGTAGGGGAACTTTTCAAGGAAAATTCCAGAACCTCCCAGGTTGTAATGGTTTCACTCAAAGGAGCTGTTTCCAAGTTTGCTGATAATCTAATCGGAGTAACTACCGATCATCGCGGAAACACAAAAATCGTTCAAAAAAAGGTTGGTGATAATATTGGAGAGAGAAGAGATACTTAAAGCCATGATTACCCGCGATATGGGGGAAGATATCCAGTACTATACCGAAATACTGAATGAGGTTCAGGAAAATATCAGTTATCCAGACGTATTTTCTGAGACAGTATCAAAGATATTTCAGATGGTTTTGACAGGGAAACTGGATCCATGGAGCGTGAACATATCAGAATTCAAGGATATGTTTTTCCGGGAACGAAATGAAAATTTTGAGGTTGCCGGCATCCTGATCTCAAGTGCATGGCATGTCCTCTACGAAAAGAGTTTAAAGATGATGAGCGGTGCCAAAGATGATCCTGTAGAAGGGCCTCCGGAAGATTTTGACGATAGTACAGAGAATTTTGATGATGATTCTTCCACAGGCGTTATGC
>JAKAAE010000133.1 GCA_021797225.1 Thermoplasmata archaeon
GGGGTTAAAATACTGATGAACACTGAAATCTTCGGGGTTTCCCATGGACATATAATATATCAAATCGGATGTCTGCATATATCTCCATATTTTAATCTTATCAAAATTACTACAGGATTTCAGTCTATTGAAAGCCTCCTGTTGCATAGAATTTCCCAGCCATGCAGATAAATCTCTCCCAGCATCTGCCCATGAAGTGGTTTTATCTATGTTCACGGTCCCCATGGGGCTATGATGCTTTGATATTTCCCTGATATTCATGGTTTTTAATCCATATTCTTCCATATAACCGGGAAGATATTTGATGAACTCAAATATTCCACTTTCCTTTTTCTGATGCTCGCCGAAGGTCTCATAATCCATGAACAGGTTCATTATATCCCCTGGGCTTTCCTTTGTCCATTTTATAAACTTCTCTGCTGTTAATGGGTATCCAGACCACTGATCATTGGAAAACCTGAAGGAAATGTTATCGCTCATGGGATAGTTCCTCAAATATAGATTTATACCTGATGGAGTAAGATATCTGTAATCCGGATTAAAATTTTTGATAATATTATCCGTTCCCTCTGCAATGATATTTTTGAATCCAAGATCCCTGGCAATCTCGGCTATTCTGTTGTTATATATGAGTTCTGTATTCCTGAATGATTCAGGAACATAGTTAAACGTATCCCTGATAAGCTTTCTCTGATCATTTACCTGGGCTATGAATTCATCCTCGTTCCATACAGATGCAAGTGAGTGAAAATAGGTTTCTCCCATCAGCTCGCATAACCCTGACTTGACATAGTCATCAATAACATCAATGGTTTTCGGATTATATTTCAATGCCTGCTCTATGAATGTGCCTGATAGGGAAAAGGTTGAATGTATACCACTTTCCAGGAATGTTTTTGTGGCCGGTATATATGCGTTTTCAGATATCCTCCTGAATATTTCCATGTTCTTTTCCTCCCAGAAAATGTTATCAGGACCTATTTTATCCTGCATTCGCAGGGGACGGATCCTGAATGGCTGGTGCAATTCAAAATAAAAAATTATATTCTCCATACTGACCTGTACACCTCCATTGTTTTCATTGCGGATTTTTCCCATGTAAATGACATACCCTCATATTTTCCATAAACTGATAAAGTATCCATCAGGCTTTTATGGTTCAGTATGGAAACCACATATGATGACATCACATCGGTATCCCAGAAATCTGTTTTCAATGCATTGTTCAATGCCTCACCAACTCCCGTTGTTCTGCTCATTACTACAGGTGTTCCGGATACCATTGATTCAAGGACAGTTATCCCAAATGGCTCTGAAACCGAAGGTATCACGAATACAGAGGATTTTTTATAATATTCAATTGCCTTCTGGAAATCCACGAATCCTGGAAAATAAAAATTATCCTGAATATTATATCTGTATGCATATGCTTTCATTTCATCCAGCAGGTCACCTGTTCCCGCCATCACAAAACTTATATTATTTTCATATTCAAGGGCCTTTCTGGCCATTTCCATGAAAAATTTTGGACCCTTCTGGCTGGTTATCCTGCCGAAATACAGGACCTGCCTTTCCTTGCTTAATTGAATTCCGGATGTATAGGCGGATGCCTTTACCCCGTTGTATACAGTCGTTATCTTATCAGGATTTATATGATAATTTTGAGATACAACATCCTTTGTGAGATTTGATACGGTGATCACGGCATCAGCCTCTCTGGCCCCTTCTGCCTCAACTTTCATTATTGATTCCTGCGGATTGAAATATGCGGACCTATCATACTCGGTACTGTGGAATGTCACCACCAGTGGAATCTTATATCGTTTCTTAATTTCAATTCCGGCCCGGAATGTTATCCAGTCATGGCAGTGCACCAGTGCAACACCTTCCGGCCTGAAATTTTCAACAACCTTTTCATTATAATCATTGACCGCATCAATAAAGTTTGTTACATGGGAATAAACATTTCCGGATATTCCCGATTTAATTTTGACGGTCCTGACATTGAACGGATATTTAGGAAAGGAATAGCCCATATCAGGCAGGTATATGTCAACCGGAATAATTTTTCCAACTATGGAAAACACATTGTATGTATGTATTCCAAGTCCTCCTGAGAATGCCGGAGGAAGCTCCCATCCTATAACTGCAACTTTCAACTCATAACATCTCCTGAATTTTTATTGTGTTTCCGGGGTCTTAAATTTTCATAGTAAGCCCTAATCAATTCACCATAACTCCAGGCCTGCATCATGCATCCTTTCGGTGCTTCCGGATTCAATCCATCGAATATTTCCGGTACATACTGCATTGTAAACAGCGGGGAAAAATACCTGAACAGATCATCTGGATTTTCACCACTGCCGACCATCGCACTTATATATGGGCCTGCAAGCCACGGCCATATAGTTCCGTTATGGTAAGCACTGTCCCTGTTATACTGGTTTCCGGAATAAACCCCTTTAAACCCGGGATCTTCAGGAGATAAAGTTCTAATCCCGTAAGGAGTAGCAAGTTCATGTTTTGCCTTATTTAAAAAATCACGGTTGCCCAGTAATTTATACGGCAGTGAATATGCTAACAAAAAATTCGGTCTAAAGGAAGTATCAACAGGATCCAGGGTGTCGTTAATCCTTCCACCTGCTGTATATTTTTCCACAAATTTTTTTCTGAATGATGCCAGAATTTCAGCAACCGGTTCCTCTATCTTGTTCCCGGAAAGCGCGGAAAAATAGGAATAGAATTTCAACGCATTATACCACAGTGCATTTATCTCAACCGGTTTTCCCAGTCTCGGAGTGAAAGATGTGTCACCTGCCTTGCCGTCCATCCAGGTCATCAATGGTGATTTGATATGTACAAACTTTCCATCCACGTAAAAATCGTCATTTCCATCTATATATGCATTGATAATATCCTTTATTTTATCATACATGCCGGAAATAAAGTTCTTATCACCGGAATAATTGTAATATTTCTGGAGGGCGTATATGAACCAGAGTGATGCATCAGCGGAACGCTGGAAACCATTTATGCAGGCATTGTTTGGTATAAGCCCATTTACCATTTTTCCGGCATAATTATTGAATACAGCTCTGGCAAGTTCATAATTTTTCGGTATGAGCAATAAACCAGGCATTGAAATAAAGGTATCACGGGCCCATGGGCCAAACCAGTGGAAACCTGCTATCATATCATCTTGCAGTTTAAAATTAGCAGAATTGTATATCAGGGCTTTAATTGCAGGATTCTTCTCTGTGCTATACCCTCTTTTTAACATTTTATTTTGAATTTCTTCATAATCCGGCATTTGCCTTGCGTCTGCTGTAATTTTTATATCCAGTTGATTTTTTATAGGAACTGTTTCAATTCTACCGGGATTGTAAAGATCTTCCATACTGTTGGTGCCCCGTTCCTCTTCCACAGGGTACCTGAAATTATAATACCAGTGATTATCTGATACAAATGAACCAATTTTTGAAATGTGGAGTGTGAAATTCCCGTCGGTAAAATCGTATGATGAACCAGATTCGTTAACAGTAAAATTCCGCTGGCCTTCCCTTATTACGTTGTGAAAATTCCGGAATGCAAGAAGGGGGTAAAATGTAATAGATTCCGGAATTTTCTCTAAAAATTCATATCGTATTACTATCGTATCTGAATCCGGATCCATAACAAGCGATTTTTTAACTGGAATTCCGTTTATATTATAATTGAATATTGGGAAAGGGTATGTTGAATATTCACTTATATGTTTATATCCGGATGGATAAATCGTGTCAGGGTAATAGTTAGTATCAAGACTGTAACTTTCTCCGGCAAATGTAATTTTTTCAAACAGCTTGGAAAGAATCACATATCTTTCATATCTATCCGGATCGGATACTACAAGTAACCCGTGATAAGTTCTTGTATTGGCAAATGATACTGTTGAAGAAGAATAGGAACCACGGGAATTGGCAATCAACCATTCCTGATTATAATCCATACTGGCATAACATTATTTTATTAATAAACATTGCCCGAAATTCTACCGGCAGGGAATAATTTAAATTTAGAGGCATATTATATCACTACGGAAAGGTTTTAAACTGAATATAATTATATGGAACCATGGTAAGATACCTCCCGCTGGGAAATGGTAGAATGTTATTGACATTTGATGAAGATTACAGGATTACTGATTTTTATTATTCAAAATACGCATCTGAGAATCATTCAGGTGGCCACCCTTTTATGTTCGGTGTTTCAGTTGATAATAATTTTGTGTGGATAGACAGGAATTATTTGAAATTCATGGATTATTATGATCATACCATGGTCGGCACTGTATTTTACCCCATGTCGTCCCTCGATTTTGAAAGCCATGATATCGTGGATATTTACAAAAATATATATGTCAGGCACATAAGTATTTCAAACACCGGAAATACAAGAAGAAATATTAAATTATTTTTCCATCAAAATTTCTATATTTACGGCAATGATATCGGCGATACAGCTGCACTGTATCCTGAACTTAATGGCATTGTACATTACAAGGAAAACAGGTATTTTCTGGC
>JAKAAE010000134.1 GCA_021797225.1 Thermoplasmata archaeon
GATTGAGGCTTCTACTTCTCTGTTGATATTCCATGATAGATTAAAACTGTATTCTGTCTGTGAATAATGCCCCTCTGTTATATTGTAGTATGAAGACGTGCAGTTATATGTACAAATATCCCTCTCACCGTAAGAAAGATTTCTGTCAACTATAGGTGCACTGGTCTCATCAGGAAATGCTTTACTATTTGTTTGCTGATTCGATTGAATGTGTATAATTGTTGCTGAAAATAATATTATGAGTATTATTGCCATTAATTGAGTTCTCTTCACCGCTGGTAATGGAAAAAGCTTATAAAAATTTGAGGATACCATTGTTATCCCTATAGTATACTTGTTTACATTATATTGAAAGTTAAATAATATTATAAAATAATAAAATTTTTTTAATTAATGATAGAAATATTATTTTCTCTTTTTGATCATTACTGCCCCAATTCCGCCAATTATTGCAATTGCCGCTATTACTCCGACTATTATATACAGTTCTGTGTTAGATATCCCGGGGATTAAGGATTTAGGTGCATGGATTGAAGTATATGCAACGGATAAGGGTTCATCAGCTCCATTAACCGTTACTGTTCCAGAGGTCGTTGATGTTTTATATCCGGATACATTACCTATAGTGTATGAATAAGTTCCATTAGTAACAAAAAAGGTAATGGTTGAATTGCTAGATGTATATTTTGAACCGTTCATAGTCATTTCCCATTGGATTCCTGTGGATAATCCTGTTTCTTTAGCAGTTATAGTATAAACAGCCTGATTCGGTGATGCAAATAAAACTGTATTATATGCATGTTCACCGGACACAGTTATATCTCCAGTTGACGGATATATTTTATCAGATGAGCTGGATACTATATTGAATGCGTATGTTCCATTTGTTTCTCCCATTGATATTGAAGACCCGGAAGAGGATAATAAGACATTGTTCAGGGTTAGATTCCACACTGCTCCGGTTGGTAAACCAGATTCTGTGAAAGTAACATTAAATATCTGCTGAGTTAAAATGTTGCTCAATGCAGGTGCCTTTAATGTATCAGATTGTAGAGTAACCGCAGTTTGTGCCAGGGCTAGTCCAGTCATGCTTGCACCGGTTGCGATTGTAATATCCGTTTGAGAAAGCACTATACCGTAGAATGATGCGGTTGTTCCTATTGAAACTCCGCTTGCTACCACCCAGAATATATTCTGAGGCTGTGCGCCACCACTCAAAATTATTTGTGCACCATCGCCGAATGTAAGACCTCCAGATATCTGGAAAATCCAGACAGAACTTGAATTCCCGGTGAGGGTTATGCTATTGGAGATTGATACTCCAGTTCCCCATTTATAAAGGCCCGGTACCAGTGTCATTCCATTTATATTCCCGGCTCCCAGATTCACATAATTGGGATTGACCCTTCCAGCACCGCTTGTAGGTTGTGGTTTCTGTTAACTATGTTAACATCAACCTTTGGAAGTTATCATCTCTTTGATGCTTAAACTTCCTGGATATAACCCAATACCCTCTATCCCGTTCACAAATGCTTCAGGGATTGCTTTTTTCATTATATTGTAGGATGCATGTAAATCTGCATGGAGCAATGTGCCATTTGAAGATTTAAATATCCCTCTCTTTATTCTTTTTCCAAGATATGTTTCATGCTTGTCTATTTCCTCATTGTCAAGGAATGAACATTTAGATGTGTAACTCTCTTCCTGCTTGACTACATTTATTCCGTATTCTTTGCCCTTATAGTAGATCTGGTTTATAAGCATGTTAAAGGGTATTTGAACAAAGTTCTGGTTGTTCTTTTTTCCTATGTCTACAGACTGCTTCCATCCATTGTTATGGCCTATTACAATTGTATCTATTTCAGTATTCATAGCATATGCTATAACTGCATTTGATAGTTTATGCATAACATCTTTTATTTTTCTGTTTCTAACCATGTAGAGTTTATCTATTCTTTTAGTATTCTCTTTGTTTTTTCTCTGTCTGTCATTGATAGATTTTAATCTTGCCAGTTCCTTATTGAAATACTGGTTTATGGATTTCAGGACACCACCCTTTACAGCAATACCCTTTCTGGATATGTTGTTTCCAATGGTTATGATGTTCCTTACACCAACATCAATGCCAAGTATCCTTTTAGGATTTAACTCTGACACATTGTCTATTTCTTTAGCATAAACAATTTCCACATTATAGCCGGCACCCAATGGTATAAGCCTTACCTCTCTCAGGTCTACATTATCTAATCTTGTTTCCACGTCCAGATTCATTATCTTGGGGAATTTAAGAATCCCATCACCAATAGAGCACTGCTGATTGGTGAATACAAGCATAAATTCCCCATTCTTATGCTTATACTTAGGCAGTTTCGGAACTCCATTGAATAACTCTGGGTTCTTCTTATATGCTCTCAAGGCCCCAAAGAATGAAGTCCATGACTGCTTTACCTTTTTGATGGTCCACTGTGCTGTCTGTGCTGGCAGTTTCTGGAAATTGTTGTTTTCCTCTAGAGCTGATGGTATTGAAAATTCCTTTGCAAGCTCTTTATATCCTGCAATCTTTTCCTTCCTGAAAAACTGATTTCTAAGGATATAATTTGTCTGGTTGAATAAGTTCTTTGATATATGGCACATTTTAGATACAGTGCCATTATCACGGATAAAGATTTGTTCAGTCCTGATTATCTTCATAGCCCACCTCTATTGAACTTTTTTTCCTCTTTGAATACATTTTCATGGAATAACAATGAAGCATTGAAATTATATCCTCAAATATTTCCTCTGAATCCAATTTTGTGCTTCCAATATCAGATATAACAACTATTTCAGTACCAAACTTTTCAAACAGATTTTTAAATAAATCAAAACCCACTCTGCTCAATCTGTCCCTGTATATTATTATAACCTTTTCCACCTTATAGTTTATAATTTCATCGAGCATATCAAAGAATCCCTTTCATTTCTCAAATGATATTCCAGATGCTATATCCGAATATATCGCATTTATTGTATAACCATTCATAAAGCACCACTGCTTCAACTGCTCGAGCTGATTGCTTAAATCATTCTTCTGTTTTACTGTTGATACCCTTGCATATATTACTGTTTTTCTTTTAACATCCCTGTTTAATAATTTATAAATATCCTCATCATTGTAATCATATAAGCCATTGGGCATAACTGTAAACCTTATCTTCCCTGTTGAAGCATATACATGAAGCGTCTTTCTTGAAATTCTTAATAGGTTTAATACCTCATTTGCTTTCGTAGTTAATAACATAAAACATCAGTTGTATATAAATTTATTGGAATTATATACCATATGCTGTCTGCATATCACTTACCGCTGTTGTTAGCCCGGCAGGAGTAGGTGATGCATATGTCGCTGCGTATACATTACCATTGACAAGTGATGAGGTAGCAAACGGGCCCGAGGAATTTAATATTAGCCCAAAACCGGTGATATAAGTGCTTGCGGCAGGGCTAACACCTATGTTTCCAGTAATTGATGTTGTTCCCGTGGTAGAGATGCCTGTTTTTGCCAGAATTGTATAATCCCCAGCTGTCCCAAGATTAATAGGCGCTATGGATGTTCCAGCCACTTGTGTAAATGTTATTGTTTCTGCAACATTAGCTCCATTGACAGTTACTGTTCCCGAAGAAGGTGAGGATGAGAAGCCAGATAATATTGCAACTGTATAGGTATAATTTCCATTTATATCGGAAAATGTTATCACACTTGTGGTTGAGTTTTCTGAAACACCATTCAAGGTAACATTCCACTGTATCCCAGAAGTCAGTCCCGTTTCATCGAAAGAGACACTATATGTGGTTCCCGTGGCAAATGGGGAGTGATTATTCCCTGCATTAACTGAATTTAGAGAGCTATCCAAAACCAGCACACTGGATGCTAGAATTAATAAAATTGACACAAAAATAGCCAATATGAATTTTGACCTGTTATTTTCATTCATAAATACATAACCTGTGACCAGTATATAATATTTTATATATTATAAAAAATATACTTAAATATTTATAATTCTTTACGAAAAAAATAATTGTTATCTATATTCAACTCTTAATGTAACATATATATAGCTATACCTTCATTTTTAGATAATATAAATGTTTCAAATGAAAAACAGAAAATATTAAATTGAGTTTTCAATTTTAACCTTAAATACTAAAAGATGTTTATTTATGGTTAAGATATCTGCTATAATAATGGCTTCCGGTAAGGCGGAAAGATTCGGTTCTGACAAACTCATGTACAGGGTAGATTCGAAACCGATAATACATTATGTAATGGAAAGTGTCATGATGTCGAAATTTTCTGAAAAATTGATTATACTCAGGAATAATGAATTAAAGGAATACGCTGAGGGTCAAAACTTCAGGGCCATATGGAACAAAAACTATGAAAAGGGTATGTCTGAATCCATAATACTTGGAATAAAAAATGTTTCTCTTAATTCAGATGCTGCAATGATTATTCCGGGAGACATACCAATGATGGGATCTAAGTACCTGGATAGCTTAATTAAACTTTAC
>JAKAAE010000135.1 GCA_021797225.1 Thermoplasmata archaeon
GTGAAAATTTAAACAGAATAAAATCAATCAAAAAGATAAGTGATGTACTTGAAGAAATACCTGTTATAATAGATAAGGATGGAAGCGGCAAAAAGGACGTGTATGGATGCCGGATAATTAGTTTTAGTGATTTGAGAAAGGTTTATGATATTGACCGCTTTAATGAACTGTTAGAAAAATGAATATGATGCGCAGGGTCAATGACAAACTATACATATTTGGAGGGGTCAAGGGACTTGTACGTGATGGGAATGAATTAAAAAAAGAACTCCTTGAAAAAAGGCCCGAGGTGGTTTTGATAACAATTTCTCCTGAACAAGTAGAGGGAATGAAAGATTTTATAGAAGACCCGTTTGAAGTTGAGATGTCAGATTATGAAATATTATATGGAATAAACCTTGCCAACTACGGGGAGGTAATGACCCCATCCCCGGTATATATAGAAGCCACAAAATACTGTAAGGAAAATAACATTGAAATGATCGGGCTTGATATGGAAGAAGGTGAATACCAAATTCTTTATAGTAAATATGTTAAGACTACAGATCTTCTCAGGCATTCCCTGAGAAAGAAAAAGATTAGCCGTTTTAAATTTAAACAGCAAACTCCGGAGGAATTTGTGGAAACTTGGAATAAAATAGTAGATTTAAAATCATTCAAAAAAGTTAATGCTGCAAGGGAAGAATATATAATAAATAGAATTGATAGCCTATTAACTGATTACAGTGATAAAAAAGTTTTATGTGTTGTTGATTATGAATATTATAATGATGTTGTAAATCACATTGATATAAATTCTTGATATTACAGGTTATCTAAATAATACCAGATTACACTTTGCCCTTGAATACAATATACACTTCCCTGCTATGCTGACGTGACGCATTGGGTTTTGTTACTTTATAAAAGTTAAAGTATTTTTTCCATGTATTCACGAATAAGTTGGTTGAGTCGCCCTGGAACTGTTTCAATACGGCATTTCCACCGTTAGCCAGAAGAGATAATGAATGTTTCATAACATTTTCACAGAGTAAATAAGAGCCATAATGGTCGCGATCGTAATTTCCACTTGTTTTCACCATTGCATCGGATATAATGCTTCCTATGGAGTTTATCCCGGCTGATATCATTACATCTTTGATTTTAGATGTAAGCTCGGGGTCATTTATATCTCCATGTATGAACAAAACATTTTCAATTGGTTCCATTCTGGTTATATCAACGGAAATCACAGGTTTGTCTGTAAATTCCTGAACTACCTGTGTCCATCCACCGGGTGACGACCCGAATTCAAGTATATAATCATCAGCTCCTATGATGTTAAATTTTGACTGTATTTCAAGTAGTTTATAGGAAGCCCGGCTCCGGTAATTCTCTTTTTTTGCCCTTGTATAATATTTATCCTTTCTATCCATAGATTATTTTATTCCCCTGTATATTTTTTATACTCTTCCGGTTGCATGGCATCATACTTTTCATCTATCATTTTAATCTTAACAAGCCAGTATTTATACGAATCGGAATTTACAAGTTCCGGTTTATCATTTAATTCCTGGTTTGTTTCAATCACCTCACCGGTTACCGGAAAGTAGACATCTTCGGCCGATTTTACGGATTCTATTGTAAGAAGCGTGTCACCTACCTTTCCTTTGATGCCTTTTACCGGCATATCTATATAAACTATATCTGTAAGCTGATGCTGGGCAAAATCCGTTATTCCAACTGTGGCGATACCATCCTCTATTTTAAACCATTCATGCGACTTTGTGTATTTTAGACCTGCAGGTATTATGGACATAGTACTGTATAAATATTACGTATAAAAATCCATAGGGAGGATTACCCCTGATTAGAATGCCTGTCCTATATCCTTATTTTTAATTTCTCTCAGCATTAGAGAAACAAAATCATCGAGTCCATATTCCCTAGTTTTGTCACTACGATTTCGTACTGAAACAGTGTTATTAGAGTATTCCTTTTCGCCTGCAACTATTATGTAACCCGGTCTCATGGGTCTTATCAACTTAATTTTTTTGGATATGGTACCGTCCGATAAGTCCACCTTTGACCTTATTCCATTTTCTATCAGTTTCTGGTTAATACTTTTTGCATATTCATTGTAATTTTCGGACACAGGTATTATATAGATTTGCAGAGGTGTTAGCCACAGCGGAAGTTTTCCATTGAAATGCTCTAAGAGAATTGCTATAAAACGTTCATAACTTCCGTATATTGCACGGTGGATAATTACAGGCCTGACCTTTTTGTCGCTACTGTCTATATAGTAAAGGTCAAAATTCCCGGGCATAAAGAAATCAATCTGTATTGTTGAAAGCTGCCACTGCCTCCCAAGTGCGTCTTTTATATGCACATCTATCTTTGGCCCGTAGAATGCTGCCTCTCCAGGATATTCTGTATATTTTAGATTGAGGCTATCGAGAGCATTTCTCAGATTCTCTGTGGCATTATCCCACATAGTGAAATCAGTCTCGAGATCAGACGATCCACATTTTGGGCATTTATATTCCTGTGATGCCGCCCTGAGCATGAATTTCTCACCGCAGGATAAACACTCGTATGACATAAGATAACTTTCAGGATGGTCCTTGTCCATTACACTCAGATCATAGGTAATTTCATCTGTACCCATTATAGTCTTAAATATTGAGGGTATTATTTTCAACAGTGATACGGTTTCCTCAAATATCTGGTCTTCCCTTACAAATCCATGTCCATCATCAATGGTAAATCCCCTTGGTCTGGTTAACCCGCCCATCTCGCCAGATTTTTCATATCTATACACTGTGCCTGCCTCAGAGTACTTTATAGGCATATCACGGTAGCTGTAGATATTCCTCTGGAAGATTGCAATATGCCCTGGGCAGTTCATGGGTTTCAGCCCGTAGCTATCGCCATTCGGTAATGTAAAGAGAAACATATCATCCTTATACTTATAATAATGTCCGGACTGTTTCCATATAATATCCTTGAATGCATGTGCCGTCCAGACTTCTTCCCATCCACTTTTTGTGTTTATTTCTTTCATATAGTCTATGAGTTCATTCCTTATTATTGCCCCATTTGGAGCATAAAACGGCATACCGGGTGCCCTTTCATTATCAAAGGTAAATAAATCCATCTCCTGCCCGATTTTTCTATGATCTCTTTTCATGGCATCTTCCCTTCTCTGAAGGAATTCCCTCAGCTGTTTTTTATCGGGGAACGCAGTACCGTAAATCCTTATCATTCTATCCTTGTTTACATCACCCTCATAATTGGTACTTGATATTGACAGAAGTTTATATGCTTTCACAAATCCAGTGGATGGTACATGCGGACCTCTACAGAATTCCTTGTAATTGCCCTGAATATACATACTCGATTCCTGATTATCTGGAACGTTTTCATTTATTTTATCCTGTTTATATTTATTCCCGGAAAATTCTTCCAGTAACCTCAATTTTGGCAGTATTTTTTTCTCTATTTTTAAATTCTTATGCACAAGTTCCTCCATTTTTTTCTCTATAGCAGGAAAATCCTCTATCGAAATTGGTCGCATGTTAAAATCATAATAAAATGTATCCTCTCCCTCATTGCTCGTGTTGGGAAGCGCATCAGGATAAAGTTCAACTATTGCATTTGCAAGGAGGTGTGCTGCACTATGCAGGAGTATTTTTTCACCCTCCGGTGAATTGATATTTATGAACTCTATATTTCCATCCTCAGGTGATATTTCTGATAAATCGTATAATTTTCCATTGAATCTTATAGCTATAATGGTATTTTTCAGATTTGCAGGAACAGAGTTCTGAAATAGTTCTCCCTTCTTGATTTTAAAATTTTGATTTGAATTCATTATAGCCAATATTTCTAAGGTATATTAATTTATTTTGACTATTTCAGTAAGGTCCAATTTTATCGCTATTCGAAATTGCCCAAAATATTTATAATTTCAGGCAATGTTGTAATATGTACAACGTAATTGTGGACGGGAATGATTATTCAATAGCAAAAACGATATTGGGGCAGATTAAAAATTTAAAAAATGCTATGCCAGATGCGAACATAGAGGTTGTTTTAAACAGGTCCGCGGTGAAAATACTTCTGAAAGGAAGTGAATACATTTCCAATGTAAAAGAGCTTATAGATTCTGGTATCAAAATTAATGCATGCAGGAACACTCTTAAGGGGATGAAACTCAGCGAGGATGATATTGAAAAAAACGTCGGGATAGGTATAGTGAATGCAGCAGTTGAGGAGATAATTAAGAAACAGGCTGAAGGGTATTATTATCTACAGCTATAAAAAAGTATTTTTGATTTTTTTTATTTATAAGTTATAACATTAATTGATATTTATTTCTTTAATTCCGTGTCCATACGGCACATAGTGTTTAAAACTGAATGTTTATTGGACTTTTATATCTATGCAGGTGCCGTGCATCCCGTAAAATACTCAATGCACACACGAATTGTTATATAGATCCGGCACATATTATATTACATGGACTATGCATTTTATCTAAGCAGGGAAATGAATAAAC
>JAKAAE010000014.1 GCA_021797225.1 Thermoplasmata archaeon
ATGCCGTGAGCCGGGATTGAACCAGCGACCTCCAGATCTTCAGTCTGGCGCTCTCCCAACTGAGCTATCACGGCGGTAAAGGCATATTGCGAATCTTTATTAAAATGTTTTTATCATAATAGGCGATTATGTTGCAAATAGAATATTGAGGTAAACTGACAATCGCCATCTTATATGATAATTAAAATATTACGGGTAGGTTGCATACATCAATATCTTGTAATTTATCGTGCTCATTGTAAAATGAATTATATAATATAATTATAGTTATTTACTAACATTATTATACTTATAAGTATTACATTTTCATGGCAAAAAAGAGATGTATCCAATAGAGAGAAAGATGGATGAGGATGATCTGAAAAGCAGGATTAAGGATAGCTTTGAGAAACTCTCATGCAGCCTGACATTTGCAAAAAGCTGGATTCCGAGATTCATGAATAAAAGTATAAAAATATAGGTAATAAACTATAATAGTAAGATAGGAGTTAAATATTAAAAAATGGTAACTAAATGTATATTATGAATTTACATATATAAATAGATAAGATTAAATACGAAAATCGAATTATTATTTATATTATGCGTATTTTTCTAATAGAATACATCACAATGGTTAAATAATATATTGCATTGGTACGGTGATTATTAATGGATAGATACCTAATAGCCCGTAAAGTTATACAGGATGCGGTACTTATTATTTTTATTGTCATAATATTGTTTGTAGTATTGAGACTTATGCCAGGTAGCCCAGCAACAATGTTTTTACATGGATTGAAGAATCCAACTCCGGCACAGGAGGCAAGAATAAAGAAGGAGCTTGGACTTGCAGGTGGGAAATTCTCTTTTTCAGCTTTTATCATTTACTTGAAAGATATGTTTACATTTAATTTTGGTGATGATTATGCAACAATGCAGCCTGTGATGAGCATGATCTCTCAAGCACTGCCATACACACTAATACTATTTGCGACCGCAGCTGTTCTCTCTTTCATAATTGGTATCCCACTTGGTTTCATAACAGCGTTTATTAGAAAGAAAAAGGTTGAGGGTGGTATAATTTCTTTTGCAACTACACTTAACGCAGTGCCATTTTTTGTTACTGCCATCGTTTTATTTTTATATTTTGCAGCTTACCTCCATTGGTTTCCATTGAGAGCGATTTTTCCTATTTCAGATATAGTTCATCCAACATTTGCATCTCTGGGAAATGTGCTTTATCATCTAGCTATGCCATTAATTGTTTTGGTTGTTATCGAATCGATGGGACATATGTTAACTTCCAGGGCTGCTATGGTTTCCGTCCTTGGTGAGGATTTTATAACTACTGCAAGGGCTGTAGGAGTTCCAGAAAGAGATATAGTACTCCACCATGCAGGAAGAAATGCAATGATACCCATTTCCACAAGAATGGCTCTGGAATTTCCATTTCTCATGAGTGGTGCAGTCATAGTAGGAATTATATTTGATCTTCCTGGCATGGGTATAGCTTTATATCACGCTACATTATCAGAAGATTATCCTTTTACTGAAGGTGCCCTGTTTATAATTTCGCTCATAGTAATTTTAATGTATTCGATGGTTGATTTTATCCACGCGTGGATGGATCCAAGAATAAAGGTGTAGATATGGTAAAAGATAATAGAAATAAATTTAAAGGAGAAAAATTAAGGTTCCTTATCTATAATATAAAGAGAAACTGGAAAGTTTTCTATTCGTCGAAATATGGAAAGGTCGGGTTTTATATACTTCTTGGATTCGTTATAATTAGTTTAATTTCACCACTGATTATAGAACATAATAATCCCCTTACATATACAGCACCGCCTGAGGATTATTTTGTCCCACAGGAATTGATGCATAGTTCAACGCCACTTAAAGATGGGAGCATTATACAAGCAAGTGCAACAAATTCTGGTAATTTAGGTATGGGATCTTATCTTATATTTTACATTACACATAATGGGCTTTACGGGATATTCACATCCAACGGAACTGTAATAAACTTACTTCCTGTTACTGGGCTGAAAAATATGACTGCTGTAACTATATTATCTCCAAGCTCCAGTATTGATACTTACGTTATACTGACCTCCAGTACATCTATTTATGAAGGTTATATATCATGGTCATTAGGGATTCCAGGAAGTGGAACGCCTTCATATATTCATAGCCAAACGCATGTTAATGGAACCATATCTTCACCCCCAATTTCCAACGCTATAACTTATCATGGTGTTCTGCAAGATGCATTTCCATATGCATCAAAAAGTTACCATCCGGCACTGATAAGTGTGCTGGTTAAAAACTCAACAAATTGTTATCTCGATACCTACTATATCGATGGATTGGTACATGAAAGCTCGGTACTGATGCCTGATGGTTACAGATACAATGGCAAGCTTTCTTACTATTCTGCCTGCTTCAAAACGGGTAATGAAGAAATATTCCTCGTAAACGGTAACAGATTACTAGGTTATTCACCATTTAATGGAAGTCTGGAAACCAATATAACTTTTGGTTCTAGTCTCACCAAAATCTATATACCCCATGGGAATGATGAGATAGTTCACGCCGATAATTCTATCTACGTATCATCTACAGATAAGATATTCAAGGTAAACATAGCTAAAAGTATAGACAACACGAGTTATAAACCATATCTTATTTATTCTTCAAGATCAGAAAAAATATTGAGTTTCAGTACCAGTGCCGGAGATTCGGGTGATCCGACATACTTTGCAGTTTCACTTGAAAACAACCGTGTCCTTGTATTGAATTCTAAATATTCAATCATTGAAGATGTCGCTGCTCCATCTGGATTCACTGAAATAAGTTCAGTTAGTGGCCACTTTATGCTTTCAAACAGTAATGGTGATATTGCGTATCTTGTATATTTAACATCAAGCAATCCATATGGATGGGCAACAATACTGCATAAATCTATAAATAATACAGTTAATTTCTTGAATCCCGTAACAGCAAGAGAATCTTTCATCACATTCAATGGCACAAATTTTATGATATATTCCACATCTGGAAAGGATATTAATCCATTACCGCCTACATTCCATACTGTGTCTGGAAATATATATCCACTAGGTACAACAGCAACCGGAAAAGATGTGTGGTCGGAATTTATCGGAGGATTCCAGAGTGACCTTTACATAGGTATCCTGGTCGGAATAGGGGTCATGCTAATAGCCCTCTTGGTCGGCATGGTAATAGGTTATTACACAGGAATTATAAGTTCGGGTATAGAAACGTTTGCGCTGGCAATATTTCTCATACCTGGATTGCCTCTTTTGATAGTTGTAGCTAGTATAGTTGGTCCTTCTCTGTCTGGTATAATAGCCATACTTATTCTTCTAAGCTGGCCATTTGGCGCTTTTACATTGATAGGTATGGTGAGAAGCATAAAAAGTAGAACGTTCATAGATGCAGCAATAACGTCTGGAGCCGGTACTCTTAGTATCCTGAAAAACCACATGGTAAAAAATGTAATGCCAATTCTAATTTATCAGACTGCAGTGGGGATTGGGGGAGCAGTTGCTGCTATTTCCACGCTTCAGATACTGGGAATAGCCCCGTTAAACATACCTACATGGGGTGGAATGCTTGCCGATTTCTTCAAAAATTATTATTTACTTCTACAGGCTCCATGGTGGTTTTTACCGCCTATAATGGCGATAACGCTCTTTGTTATTGCTTTTATATTTATATCGAAGGGCATGGATAGAATAGCAAACCCAAGGGCAGGTGTTAGAAGATGAATGACAACGAAAACGTAATCACAGTGAATAACCTTTCCGTGGATTTTGATACAATAGATGGAAAAGTTCGCGCTCTTGATAAAATAAATCTTGCAATCAAGAGTGGAGAAACGCTCGGTATACTTGGAGAATCAGGCTCTGGTAAAAGTACACTTGCAATGGCAATAATTTCAATGCTGGAAACAAATGCAGAAATAAGCGGGTCAATTGAATATAGGGGAGATGTGTATGTTAACAGCGATAACACATCCAAGGCAATAAAGAATAGGGATTACAAGAACCTCAATGAAAAACTTAGAAATATCAGGTGGAAGAATATATCAATGGTATTTCAGGGAGCTATGAATTCTTTTAATCCAGTTTATACAATCAAAAAACAATTATATGATGTCTATAAACTACATACAGACTATTCAGGTGAGGAAATTGAAAAGAAGATCCTTGAATCCATAAAAATTGCAGGGCTTGATAAAGCAGTTCTGGAAAGTTATCCGCATGAACTTTCTGGTGGAATGAAGCAGAGAGCTGTAATTGCACTTGCCCTGTCATTATCTCCTGACCTTGTTATAGCAGATGAGCCAACAACCGGGCTCGATGTTATAACACAGGCAGAAATTATTAATCAACTCAAAAAACTGAAATCAGAAAAAATTATAAAATCCATGATTATAATTTCACATGATATTGGAGTGGTTTCACAGTTAGCCGATCATGTGGCGGTATTATATGCAGGCAGAATAATGGAATATGGCACAGTTAATGATATATATAACAACCCAAAAAATCCATACACTATCGAGTTATTAAACAGTTATCCCAGTATTATCAAGGGCAAACAATATCTTGAGGGTATTCCTGGAGCTTTGCCTGACCCACTGAAGAGGCCGGATGGGTGCTATTTTTATGATAGATGTTTTTTACGTAAGGACAACTGTAAAGATGCTATGCCGGAAAATATTCTTATAGATAAGGGACACTACAGTAAATGCTTTTATGCCAATGAGGCTCAAAATAAAACTAAGACTTTAAAGGAGATCTTAAAACCTAAAATTATAGAGGATAGAAAAATACTGGAGGTTCATGATCTGGTAAAATATTTTGAATTGCACGGAACAAAACAGGGGTCTTTATTTGCCAGAAGGAAAGAATATGTCAGGGCCGTTGACCACATTTCATTTGATATAAAAAAAGGCGAGATAGTTGGACTTGTTGGTGAATCAGGATCTGGGAAAACAACACTTGGACGGGTTTTACTTTCCCTTATAAAGCCCTCAGAGGGGAATATAAAGTTTACATTAAAAGATGATGTCATAAATCTGGAGGATATGCATAAAGATAGAAAATATAAAAAAGACAAATATAAAAAATTCAGGCGCGGTGTTCAGTCAATATTTCAGGATCCATATGACTCAATTGATCCAAAAATGCCCATTATAAACATAGTATCAGAGCCGGTTATTGCACAGAAAGCGTCAGATTCCCCTGGTAAAACAAGAAGTTTGGTAATACAATCTCTTGAAAAATCTAACCTGAAACCTGCAGAAAAGTTTATTCTACGATATCCGTATGAATTATCCGGTGGGGAAAGGCAGAGAGTAGCAACCGCAAGGGCACTTGTTCTAAACTCAGAATTTGTTATAGCAGATGAGCCAACTTCAATGCTAGATGTGTCCTTAAGGGTAGGTTTTATGAATATGCTTGATGGTATAAGAAGAGATACTGGGCTTTCTATTCTTTATATATCACATGATATTGTATCGGTTTTTTATCTTGCAGATAGAATTATGGTAATGTATCTGGGGGTCATCGTAGAATTCGGAAAAGCAGAGGATGTTGTTTTGCATCCATTACATCCATATACCAAGGCACTAATAAGAGCAGTTCCGGTTCCAGGCACAGAATGGGATCCTGGAAACATCCAGATAATAGGAGAAATTGGAAATGCTATAAATATTCCTGAAGGGTGTAGGTTTTACAATAGATGTGTTTTCAGAAAGAACACATGCAAAGGCAAAAAACCACCGTTAAAAGTTTATAATGACCATGGATATGAATGCCATTTCGAACAGAATGAACTGAAAGAAAATGAATAATTTAAAGATTATACATGAATTTAATAAAACATCCAAAAGTTAGATATTCTCTGTATCCCGTAATAATTTTGCTACTGATTGTATTTTTTCCATTGCCTTTTTATTTTATTTACAATTTCAACTATACTTATTATATGCCCATACCTGTTTTCATATCGGGCTTTTTTGTTATGTTTATTGGGGCATGGTATGATTTCGGATCAAAGCTATACTTAAAAGATGTATTTGCATCCGCAAGCAAACTGAATGAAGAGGATGTTAAATTTATACATAAACAGCAATTAATTATGACAGTACTCTATCTTTTAATAGGCCTATGTTATATGTTGGTTGCTGTTATAATATTCATTGTATGATATATAGTGTATTGTACGATTAGCCTAGATATTGAGGTATGCATGAATAATTGTTTATTATGAACGCGTGAACAATCAGAACTATATATAATGTGAACAAATAAAGAGATTAGATAGTATGATATCCTGTAATTAGTTCCCATATAGACCCAGTAAAAATATAAAAAGAGAATATAAACCAAGAATGAAGTTAAAGGATAAGAAAATAAGATATATAAACAGAAACAAGAACATAAGGAGATCATCAACACAGATAGCAAATGAGATGAAAATAAACACAATGTATGTAAGTTACATTTTCATAAATATATTTCTAAGCGCCAATAAAATTAGAAAGATCTCTAATAAAATGCTTATAAATGTATAAAAAGAAAAATGCAAAAATTTGAAATTCTATTTATAATAAAAATTAAAAATATTTTTATATTTATTTCTTTATTTTCCTTTTGGTATCAACATATAAAATTCCCATTATAACAGCAATTACTGCAAGAACACCGATCACAGCATAATACCCATCATAGTTCGGTTTCACAACTTTTGCTACAGCTGGAGCCGGTTCAACGAACAGTGTATATGTATGGGAATACGGGTCGGATGTGGTTACAGTGATCTTTACTGCGGTTAAAACGGTGACATCAGGTGCTTTGTACTTTATTATGTAACTCCCTGAGGTGGAGGTTTTAACACTTGATACACTTATAGTCCCAATAGAAGCTGTGACATTAACCATTATGCCAGAAGCAGATGGTCCAGCAGCTGAGTTGTAGGTGGTATTGATATACATTGTATATGTTGAATCTCCGGTTACAAGTGTAGTGTTATCTAGAACCTGTGAATTTTTAAGGTAAACACTGATAACAGGCTTAAGAAATGGATGCAATGTGCTGTTAAACATAAATGGAGTAGAAACAATGTAGGTACTGTTTATATTACTGGACCCCGCTACTCCGATTTCAAACTCATCATAGGGAACATATGTTGGTGAAAATGTACCTGACGGTGCAAAACCTATAAGCTTACCTGTTGGTGAGTTTACTTCTTTCCACATGCCAGAGTCAAAAACTGCGGTTGCATAGCCGGTTGCGTTGGTCATTACAGTAATTTCAGGCATGTTTGTTGAATATAGATAACAGTTTGGATTGTAACCATTTCCTGTTCCGTCTACAAAGTACCCCCTGTTTTCTCCCAGTGCATTCTGTGCGGTAAATGTAAGTGTATAGTTGGGTATGCCATTGCCTTCTACACCGATTACATGTGCTGTAATATCTGTAGTTCCATTATAAGTTACACTGTGATTCGTGGATATATCTATATGAATTCCATTGACTAAACTATTTGTAAGCATAACTGGAATCTCAAATGGCTCTGAATACCCGGCACCGACATAACTATATGAAGAAGATACTTCACCCAATTGCTGGAAATCAGTCTCTCCTGTAACCGGTGCACCTGAAGAATATGAACCTACAAATATGTACGAAGTGCTATAATCGCCGTTAAGGGAGAAATTATAAGCGGGATTTGCACCTATCATTACAGATATGAGCCCATTGGACCCTGTAGTACCAGAAATAGATGTCATATCGTAGTCATAGTGAGTGGTTTTAATATGCGAAGTTGCATTCACTGTTATTCCGGTTTTTACTCCCAGGAAAGGTATACCAAAGAAATCAATATCCTTTGTTTGCACAAGAACCTGTGAAGAGGATGTGTTTTTCATCAGTACTGCTCCGGTGAGAGTCTGTATTGTATATGCATATCCGGATAGTGGTTTTCCCGTTAATGGGTTCAATACAGTTATATTGTAATACTCCATCTTTGAATTGTCTAACAACAAATTGTTTCCATTTGTCTTGTATGTTACAGAATATGGTGATAGATCAACATAGGTCTTATAGGAGCCTGGAATTATATTACTGGATGTGCTGTATGCTGTTATCGTGAATGTTATATTACCTGCACCGTTAGATGTGTATAACAAAGTGTTAGAAGGATTTGCCATGAATTCAAATTTGTATATTCCATTTCCATTAGTAGTTCCTGTTGTATTGCTGAGGCTTAACAATGAAGAAACTGGAGTAATGCCTATGCTCACAGTAATTCCTGAAACTGGTGCTCCATACTGATTTCTAACCTGAACTGTCAGGTTTCCGTACTGACCATCAAAGTAAAGTTTCTGATTAGTTATAGCCCCTACCATTAGCTGTGTTGGTATCGATGTTGGTAATTTTGGCGCTACTGCCTTTTTTAGATGTATATTCATGAAGTTCCAGTACCAAAAGGCGGACATACCGACATCACTTTTGATTATACCGGTAAATGTGGAATTTGTAATAGGTATAGCATCTACTCCAGATCCCTCATTGATAAATGTTGCCTCCTGCGCAGCAAGATACTGTACCCCGTTGCTTATCTGGTGTAATAGGCTAAGGTTTGATGTTGTAAACATATAATCTGTCATATTATTCATAAGTGATACTACCTGAGCTCCTGTATAGAATTTTCCGTGTATTAATCCCATAGATGTTACATTGGGGCCGTTATACTTCAGAGATGTAAAAGTCCCAAGATAGAAACCTGTTCCTATACTCGCAGTATTATAGAACAGTTTTAGAACGCCAGCATCGTTTCCCTGGGCTAGAGTTGAGACACCACACTGAATTACATTGAATGCGGTCTGGTCTGTTGGAGATAATGCTACTGTTGCAGCACATGCTGTAAGCTGCTCTTCCTGTCTTACGGTTGTGTGAATTCCCAGCGAATCCCACTCCTCTGCCACCTTGGATGCTATAGCCACCCCCTCAGGGCTCTCTGATGCCAGAAAAACCTGCATTGTTATTGTAACAGGCTTACTTCCGTAGTAAAGAGTTGCACCGGGTGCATAATAACCACTCTTACTGTTATAATGTAGCTGGTAAGCGGATGGAAGGGATTTTGTAGCATTAATGGTCGCGTTAATTGTAGACTCTGCATTTTGAAGGTTGAAATGATAGAACGGAACATTGGAATCATGCCATAAAATATTAGTTGATGTTACAACAGTCGGTGCCTGTGGAACATCGTAACCCTGATCTATGTCCTGGGCTATATATGTTTTCGGTACAGCATACTGTAAAGCTTGCCTTAAAGTGGTAATGTTGAATGGAGCGTTGCCCTTATAGGCATTTATCTGAAGATTTGCAAAACCGGTTGATGGTTTGTAGTACACATATGTTGAGGGGATAGACTTTATCGTTGGTATGAATGATGTATCAACACCGTATAAGGCATCCACCTGGCCTGCTGCTAATGCTGAAACTGCTGTGGATTCAGATGTGTAACATTTTGTTTCAAGTGCATATATTTTCGGTGTGTATTTCGCAAGGGAACTATTGTACTGCGTAAAGTAATTTGGATTTATATAGAGTTTCCAATAATCGTTAAGAAGCCATGCTCCTTTGGGTACTCCGTTTCCCCCAATCATCATGAATGGACCATTGCCCACAAGGCCGGTGGCGTAACCTGTAGTGCTATCAAGTCCCATGTTCCATGCATTATATGAGTCTAGAGGATTAAGCGATGATGTATAATTCCAGAGACCCGTTTCTGATGCATAGTCATGTGATTTCCATATGTGATATGGCAGTATCTTTTCTCCTAGAGTGTTTTCATTAAAAAGCGTGTTCTGTGAAGATAGGTAATATTCTACAGTAAGGTTGTTTACGGGAACTACGTTGACGACACCTGGATATCCACCCTCTCCAGCTGCTGTATTATCTAATATCTGCCATGAAATAATGAAATCTGCTGCCTGCACCTGATATGTCAGCATTTTTACAGGTTCCCATGTTTGATTTTTACCGGAGGTTGTATTATAGAATTCCTTGAAAGTGTGGGAATATGCGACTCCACTGGCATTGTTGAAGGAAGTATAATTGGAATAAGTATAAGTATCAGCGGCATTGGAGCTGGCCCAGTCATCCCATTTATCGTTAGGTCTTATATGGACAGTATAGATATAATTTACATCCTGTATAGTACCTGACTCTGGATCGTATGTGGTGATATGATCAGCACTTACATTATATTCCTGGTCCCCTGTTATCAACCATGGTGCATAGCTACCGTTATCGAGATATGCAACTGGACTCTGATATATTTCATCAGAAACAAGAAAATCATTAACTGTTGTTCCTATTGCAGGGTTGAGTGTCCCTAGGGCACCAACTCCACCCATTATGTATGTGCCATTTGTGTAATCTGATGCGGTTAAAGCGTTACCGGTGTCAGAAGGAGTGACAACTGACTGAGAGTTCACAGATGTTGGAACGCTTAAACCTGAAATGCTACCCGAACTACCGATAGAAGCAGAAAAGGGAACCATTATAAACATCGCAACTACCAAAATAACTCCGAATAAAAGAGACTTTCTTCTCATATTTATATTTGGGAAGTTTTTCATAATAGAATAATCATTACTACTATATAAATATTTTTATAATGTTAATAGTATAAAATTAGATATGAATTCAAAAATAATGGGTAAAATAATGTTAATTATACTATATTCGTAATTTATATACGTTTTTACTACAGTTGTTGGGATATTATTAAGTAATATATCTTCATAAATGAAACGTGTTTCCAAAAAATGTAATAATAGTACTTGGGTGTAAAATAACAGAATGCAATAATCCATCTCTCATGATGAAAAGCAGAGTTGATGCAGTAATGAAAATAGAAAATCCAATGCTTATCATACTGAGTGGTGGTTATACTAATCCGCAATGCAATATATCTGAAGCCTTTATGATGAAACAGTATATGGAAAAAAGTAATTTCAATATAGATAATGTTGTGCTGGAGGAAAAGTCAATGGATACTGTTGGAAATGCGGTATACTCGAAAATTTTACTTTCTGATATGAATATAAATTATAGCAGCATAACATTGGTAACATCATGTTTCCACAAAAATAGAGCATTCAGAATTTTTGAATATATATTTAAAGAGATTAAGATAATTGCAGATGTATGTGCGCCATGGGATATTGATTATTCAGAGATGGAGGCTGAAAAATGGTTAAGGGACCAAAAATTTCTGGAACTGAATAAGAATTTTTCCAGTATTGTAAAATCACTGGAAGGATTTAATAAAGGCTGATTTTTCTGTACTTATCATTAAAATGACTCAACTGAATTGCATTTTCATCAATTATTGATTCTATATCACCCTTATAAATTGATTTCCTCACTCTGTCCGTACCGTTTACCTTATCGAAATAGCCTGAATAAAATTTAAAATCATCAGGATATTTGCTGTATAGGATGTTAATTATATTTACCGATACGGTATATGCCTCGTAACTGTATCTTTCCATAATATGAATCTGAACACCATTGCATAGCTCCCCAGAATATTTTGAGAATGATGGAATGAATTTCATGGGCCTGAACTTTACACCTGGTAAAGAGATACTGTTAAGGTCTTTGCATAGATCGTAAGCATCCATCCAGGGGCTTCCAAAAATTTCGAAAGGCTTCGTAGTCCCACGGCCTTCAGAAATATTGGTACCCTCAAGCAGTACCTGCCCGGGATATGCCAGTGCGGTTTCAACAGTTGGGATATTAGGTGATGGCATCACCCATGGTATTCCAGTTTCCTCATAAAATCCATGGTTGTATCCATCCATTTTTATGATTGCCATGTCAAGCTTTGAATTCAGGTAGTAAGTATTATAGTAATTGCCTATCTCCCCAACTGTCATTCCATGCCTTAGAGGTATATTTATAGAGCCAATATATGATTTGTATTCATCTTCCATTAATGGCCCTTCCATCTTTGATGAAATGGGATTTGGCCTGTCAAGAATTACAAATTTTTTTCCGAGCTTTAGGCACGCAGCCATAGTATTGATCATGGTTGCTATGTATGTATATACACGTGTTCCGATATCCTGAATGTCGAAAAATATTATATCAATAGAATCCAGATATTGGTCCTTCATTGATTTCCCTGCGTACGAGACATCTGAATTTCTCATTTTCTCATCTATGTCACCTTCTATTTGATGGTCGTCATAGAGGCTAACTATGTCTATTTTAAAATGTTCATCGTAATAGGACTGTACAGGATTGCCTGCCTGTTCGCTCCCGAAAATACCATGTTCAGGCCCGAAAACACAGATAAGGTTTCTGCCAAATAGATTCTTGAAAATTTCTATGTCTCCTATTAATCTGCTGTTAACACCGGTTTGATTTGTTATTAAACCTACTTTCATATCTTTTCCTAATGCTTTGATTTGTTCATTAAATTCTATTCCAGCAACCATATTCTGATTGTATATATATGTAATATTTGATTTTATTTATTAGGATTGGTTTGCCTGCATCATTTATAACATAAAAATCTTTATAATATCAAAATGGATGTATTAAAATGGAACATGGGAGTATTGTTACAAGCGTTGCCGATATATGGAAGAATGCCAGCACTGAATCTGAAAGATATTCACAGATAATTTATGGTGAAAGCGTCAAAATTCTTGGTAGGAAAGACAATTTTATTTATATTGAAAGTAAAGATGGTGTTAAAGGCTACATTAAAAAAAGATTGGTGAGTGAATATTCAGAAAAAAAATATAAACTTATCAGCAGATTCAGGGCAAAAAATATTATCCTGCCTTTCGGATCATACATTAATGATGAAGATATATCTGAAATGAAAATACCTGAAATTTATGTAAAAAATATCAATAAAAAGTATGATCCCATTATTCTTGCAAAAAAATTCATAGGGGTACCTTATTTGTGGGGAGGCACCTCCGACTTCGGATTTGATTGCTCCGGCCTGACACAGAGAATGATAAGGTTCGGGATGAACTATGAAATACCCAGAAATTCCGGGCAACAGAGGGATGCATCCATCGAAGTAAAAGATCTGGAACATGCAAAAAGGGGAGATCTTATATTTTTCGAGGGGCATGTTGGTTTCTACCTCGGGCATAATGAAATGCTACATGCAAATGGCTCATTTTCAAGGATAACAATAAATAATTTAAAGGACAACAGTGAATATTCCAATATGCTGCTATCTATAATGCAAAAAATTGGAAGGTTTCAGTATTAAAATATAAATATTATATGATGCTTTACGCTTATGATCGATTCAATTCATTTTAAGAAGATAAGTCTTGATATGAAAAAGCCTTTCAAAATAGCACTGGGTTCAACAGATGAATATACAGGTTATCTGGTCAAAGTAATAACAGATGATGGGATTTTAGGATTCGGCGAAGCTGCCCCCACCCCCATTATAACTGGCGATACAGAAGGTTCAATAGAGTATGAATTAAAGCTATTTTCCAGAATACTGAAAGGGAGGGATGAAAGCCCGGAACTGCTTAATGACCTAATGAAAAGTTATGCCCGTTCATCCCGGGCAAGCAGGGCTGCTGTGGACATGGCAATTTACGATATAATTGCCAAGAGATCGCAAATGCCTTTATATAAATTAATCGGGAATTACAGGAAATCCATGAAAACATCATATACAGTAGACCTTGTTTCTCCGGATGTTGCAAGAAAACAGGCAGAGGAATTTTTAGATATGGATATTCTGGTTTATAAAATAAAGCTGGGTTCAGGAATAGATGAGGACTATCAAAGGGTGGAAGCAGTAAGATCAGTTGTAGGCGACAGGGAGATATATGTTGATTTTAACCAGTCATATACAGCAAAAAAAGCAGTATATCTAGCTGAATTAATAAAAAAGTTTAATGTTAGCATGATAGAGCAGCCGGTCAGGGCAAATGATATAAGGGGAATGAAATTTGTAAAAGACAACACATCCATAATTGTTATGGCTGATGAATCTGTGTATTCACCTGAAGATGCGACAAGAATTGTTGAATACGATGCTGCTGATATGATAAATGTAAAATTGATGAAAAGTGGTGGCATAACAGACGCTTTAAAAATAATAGATATAGCTGAAGGTGCGGGGTTAAATACCATGGTAGGGTGTATGGTGGAAACCAAACTGGCAAATTCCGCAGCTTTGAATGTGGTTCTCGGAAGAAAGAATGTAGACCATGCAGACCTAGATGGGTATAGCAGCATCAAAATTGATATAACAGAAGATTCCATGGCATTAAAAAATGGCATTAATTATCCATATGAAGGCAATGGCATAGGTGCAACAGTCAAACCGGAATACTCAAAATTCTGACCACAATGGAAATCTTATCATATTGCTTCAGGAAGAGGGACGGAGATATCATAAAATCTTTGAATGAAAATCTGAATATGAACCCTGCATCAAATATGAAGATAATTTCTGGATATGCAGCATACAGCATTTTAACGAAAAAATTTAAATTTAAAACAAGATTTTCCTACAAAAACAGAATTATTTATGTTTCTGGGGACCCTACTTTCCTGATGAGTTATGATGATTTGAAAGGTACATTAGATAAATTATATTACGAAAATGTGATCATAGATATTAAATTCAGCGATATTTATGACCATCAATTATATGGAAAATCATGGGAAATTGAGGATGTAAAAAATTGTTATGGGGCTCCTTTATTTCCCTATACAGTAAATGAGGGTTGCATAGCAGAATCGGGATTGCCAGCTAACCCACATGTTGAAAGTGGAATACCGTTGAACGAGATTAGGCAGATTATTTTAGACATATCCGCAAACAGACGGCGGGAACGCAGGACGCTAAAAAATATAACAGACTATGAAACAGCTCTGGAGGATGTTTTAAGGCATATAATGGTATATAGCTGCAATTATAACATAGAATTGTTAACAAAATATTTAGCGTATAAGGCTGATGGCAGGGGAACATGGGATAGGGGTAAAGATATAATAAAGGAATTTTTAAACAATTTTTATGGTAAAAATGAGGTTAATATTGATGATGGCTCTGGCCTTTCCGTAAAAAATTTAGTAACAACAGGGTTTATGTCTGAATTCATAAGAAAAATAAATAACAAGAATGGTGAGTTCCTTAGATTATTGCCAAAACCGGGAGAAGGCACAATGGCTGAAAGAATCCCTGGAGCTGAGAATTTTGGTATTTATGCTAAAACCGGTACAATCTTTGGGACGTCTTTTTTATCAGGAATTGCTGAAAAAAAAGGTATAAGTTTCAGTATAGGAATTAATAATTCAACGTCTGGAGAACGTGATAGAGAGAGATTAATAGACAGTATTTTACTTGAAACTTTAAAATCTGCCTGACTTTTTATATATATCATAGCAGTATGTTGTTATGAATTTTCGTGATGTTTTCCCAGGGATACCGTTTGTCAGTACAATATTCAGATAGTCTATTCTGTTAATCCTGTAAAATAGCAAATCACTCATTACGTCCTCAAGCAATCCACTTTTACCGGCCAGCCTTATTTTATCCGGGAAATAAAGAGAGCAACCTGAGTGATCCTTCTGCATATACAGGAAATCAAGAAATTTTTTATAAAACGGAGAATTTTTAAGATGTAAAAATAGATTATATATATCCTTAACTGATGTAAAATTATCATTTCCCTTTTCTCTAGCAGCGTAATCCAGAAAATGCCGGCCGATGTGTGTAGATGTAAAACCATTTTGCTTAAAATAAGCATTGAATTCATGCATCTTTATGGTATCAATAAATAAATTCGCGGCAGTATTGTCACTTTCTGATATCATTAAGGCCATTAAAAACTCGGAGTTTACAGGCTTTTTAAGAAATTTTAATATAGAGTCTCCGGTGATTTTCGATATATCTAAATCCATACTATCTATTATAATTTCATTTTCAATCAGGTAACTCAGAATAAATATTTTGATAATACTTGCCGACATCATTTTCACATCCTGATTGAATTCATATAAAATATCAAAGTCTTTATAAATACCTATAGAGATGTTCTTCGGATATTTTTCTGTAATATGATTTCTGAAATCATAATCTGCCATACATACGTAATTCTATGCTTATATAAAATAACTGTATAATCGTCCTATGGCCTGGATCCTGTATTATGATCCATAAAGTATGTATTACCTTTTATTTCAAAGCCAATGTCCGCATATAATTTTGAGGCAGGAATATTATCATCTCTCATGAATAGAACAGGAATTCTATGCCTGGATACTACTAATCCACATATATAATGTACGAGAAATTTTCCTATTCCACGATTCCGGAAGTCATTGTGTGTAATAAATCCTCCCACTGAGCAGTATTTACCGTTACATGACATTATTGATCCCCTGCATATCAATTTTCTACCCTCGAATATTCCATATGTCTCCCGTTCTGCGATAAATTTCTCCTCCATCTCTATAAAGCTTTTTTCTGTTTTATTTTCTAAATCAAAACCAGAAATTAGCAGAGATTCCCTGGCATCATTTTTATCCAGTCTTTTTATTGGGAATGATGTATTATTCAGATAATTATGAAAATTTAATTCGTTTAACTCCATCATATATTCCCTGAATATTTTATAGTGTAAACCGGGTTTCAGGATGTTTGCATCCTTACCTGTAACTTGTACAACATACTTACCAGCCGGATTCGATGTGTCAAGATACTCCAGGATTTCATTGCTGGTTTCAGTATCCCCGAAGATCCATATGGTTGGAGAGAACCAGATGTGAATGTTATATTCTGAAATAAAAAGCACACCTACAGATTCTTTATGATTTTTAACTGAACTGTACAATTTAACCCTATCCCTGTAATTATCAAAGCTATTTATTGCGTTTATTGAATAAGGGAGGAATTGATCAAGAATATCTTTAATTGAATTATCTGGAACTTTAATGTTTACTGTCATAATGAGGTTAATGCTAATTTCGTAAATATATTTTCCAAGATTTATTATTTGATATTGCATTCATTAACTATGGATGGAAGTTTAGCGATTAAATTTGGAAAAATGATTGATTCGCACGGCATTGTTGAAAATAAATATCTTATTATCAGGAATGGCTTTATAGAAGGGATTACGAACAGCAATACAAACAGTGAAAATGAAATTGACGCTTCAGAATTAATAATACTTCCCGGATTTATTGATATACATACCCACGGATATTTCGGCATAGACAGTATGAATTCTGACGTTAATGACATACTTGAATGGAGCAGAAAATTAACGGAGCACGGTGTCACTTCCTTCATTCCTACAGGAGTGTCAGAAACACATGGGAATATTATAAAATTTTTGAATAAGATCAGAAAGGCAATGCAAATACAGAGTACAGGCGCCCTAATACTTGGCGCCAGACTGGAGGGGCCCTATATCAGTGCGCATAAAAAAGGAGCACACAATCCACGGTATGTGAGAAACATTAACATGGAGGAAATCGGAGAACTATCAGCTAAATATAATGATGTTTTGAAAATAATTGATATGGCACCAGAATTGGACCTGTTTCAGGATGCATTTAACCTTTTACAGGGTTCTGGAATTATAGTTTCAGCCGGCCATTCAAATGCAGGCTACGAACAGGCACGGAACGCATTTAATATGGGGGTTTCATTAATAACGCATTTTTATAACGCAATGACACCTTTAAACCATAGAAATCCGGGTATGGTAGGTGCAGGGCTTCTATCAAACAACACAGTTCTTGAATTAATAGGCGATTTGCATCACGTATCTGAACCTGCTATAGAAATTATGATAAACATGAAACATATGAATAACATTGCTATTATTACTGATTCCATATCACTTGGAGGGACAGCAATTAAGAATGGAGAGATGGGCGGATTGGGCATTACCACAAATGATGGTGTCGCATGGATAGCGAATACTGAAACTATAGCAGGGAGCATACTTACAATGGATAAAGCGCTCAAAAATCTTATAAATATGGGTATTCCTATAGAAGATGCTATATTTTCTATGGGATATGTTCAGTCAAAACTTCTGGGGTTAAAGAATATGGGAAGTATATTACCGGGTTATAGGGCTGATCTATGTATTGTTGATAGGGAATATAATGTAAAATATACAATAGTCGGCGGGAAAATTGTTAATGAGAATTGAAATAGAAGCATTATATAATAAAAGCAGGGCGAAACATTTTTAATTCAATTATTATTGTAGTCATGTGAATAATAAATATTTTATGGCAAATGAAATTATTGAAGAAAGAGACATAATAAACAAACTCCCTGATGTGTATTCAGAAGCTATTAAAAATATATCAGCACTGTTACAGTCCTATGAGGCTGTTTACATCACCGGAAGCGGGACAAGCTATCATGCATCTCTTTTAATGAATATACTTTTAACAAAATCTGGTATAAATTCTATTCTAATACCTGCATCAGAGTTTACTTACTGGGTGCCAGAAAAAGTCAATAAAAAAAACATCAATGTAATTTTCAGCCAGTCCGGCGAAAGCAGTGACGCATTATCAGCTATGACTAAATCTCTGATATCAGGCATAGATGTGCTGGGAATAACCAATGAAGTCGATAGTACACTGTATAAAAAATCAACATATCATTTTTGTACTGATGCAGGACATGAAAAAGCTATAACCGCTACAAAAAGCCACTTAAGCCAGATTATCTTCATTTTAATGTTATATTTTGAACTGAATAAAATGGAACATAATTTTGTAGATGTATCAAAAGAGGTAACAGAAATAATTGATAACAGTGAAAAAATAGAAAACATAGTAAATAAATTCAGGAAAAATATAATAATACTGGGTTCAGAATATCTGTATCCGGTGGCAATGGAGGCTGCATTAAAACTCAAAGAAGCGTCAAATACAATTGCAGAAGGTTATGCAACTAGAGAATTTTTACACGGGCCCAAGCAGATTCTTAATGAGGATTTTACAATAATTGTAATTGGCAGTGGAAAATCAATAATAGAAGATTTAAAAAAATACAATTCTGATATTATTAACATTTCAAATTTAGAAACAGCGGATTTTAGAATCCGTGAAGAAAGCATCCTCAATATAGCATTATATATAATTATTGTACAGATCATGGCATATTACAATGCCATAAGATTAAATTTAAATCCAGACAGACCTGATAAATTAAGTAAGGTGGTGACATCCTCCCATTGCTAAAGCTCAGGGCTTCCAGCTTCTATAGAAAAAACTTGCCATTACTGGTAGAGATTTTTCCATCCATGGGCATATATTTCCCACACTCCGTAGGTATATTATATTAACAACAATATATTATATAAGTATTTATATGCCAGAGATTCATCCACATCATAAATTCAGTGGCTTTCTTTCCGGTATATTCCTATGAAAAACCTATACTTAACAATCTTTTATGCCTCCCCGGTATATTAAATTTGCTGAATCGTT
>JAKAAE010000015.1 GCA_021797225.1 Thermoplasmata archaeon
GCTAATCCCTCTTTCAACCATATTTTTAATCATTCTCCACACCTCGCTCCCAATCAAATTCCACCACTGATGCCATAATCAGGTGGGGAATTTTATTCCGGATAAAATGGGGAATTCCAAACCGGTGTTTACACTCTTCCTGTAATAGTATGTTATTCTATTGATTCCAGAATAATAGCATGCTTTTTTTACTTCAATCCCTTTATTATACATCTCATCCACGTAACTCACCTTTTCCTCCTCATGTAATTTTTTTTTAAAATCTCATTTGCTATGGTCATTTCACCTATTATTGCCTTCAGGCTTTCAACCCCCTTTATTAATGCTTTATCAGGGTCCTTTCCTTCTAATCCCTTTCTTCCTCCTTCCAGGAACTGATCCTTCCATTTATAGAACATTGATACAGCTATTCCATGGTTCCTGCATATCTCTGCTATTGTAATATCAGGATTCTGGAATGATTCCATTATAATACTGTACTTCTCTTCACCGGTCCATATTCTTCCAGGCATTTAGATTGCCTCCTTTATATATTTATATAAATTATTCGTTATATATATCTCTTTAGATGTGTATGAGTTTAAACTATCCATAACCATAAGAATATTGGCAAGAACAATCTATGTAATGCTTAAGAACAATGTAAAATACATTGAAAAAGAAAGAAGGGAAACAATTAATCCTGATTAACTGTAGTTCAAGAGGTTTGAAGAACTGTCAATGAAGAAAATAAATAATATTAGAAGAATTGTTTACAATCCTAATACGCATAGCGATTCGGCAAATTTAATATGCTAGGGAGGCATAAAAGATTGTTAAGTATGGGTTTTTCATAGGAGGAGGTAAATTAATTATGAGAATCTAGGTATGTATTTATATACAATCAATTGCCCTTCCATAATGTTTTTATAAAAGATTTTAATTGCTTTAGTGATAATTGATGAATGTTTATCTCATAAGTAGAAAAATACTCCAAGCGGTATTTTTGGTCTTATTCGTTGTCGTTATTTTATATGTATTATTACGATTGATGCCAGGCAATCCTGCAGAATTATATATTCGAAATTTAAAGCATCCTACGAAGGCTGCCATAAATAATATTTATAAAATGTATGGTATAAATCCAAATAATAAGTTTGCACTGAGTTCTTTCATAGTCTATTTAAATCAAATGCTCACATTCCACTTCGGATATAACCCAGCGGAATTGAGCCAAAGCATATATTCTATGATTGCGACTGCACTTCCCTATACAATTATAATTTTTGGGGTGGCATCCGTTGGTTCGTTTGCCTTTGGTATACCCTTGGGAATAGTAACTGCATTTATCAGAGGTAAAAGATCTGAAGGACCGACATTGGTTACTGCAACAGTATTAAATTCAATCCCGTTCTTTGTTATGGCCATAATTGTATATATTGTTTTTGCTGTTTATTATCCAATATTCCCTTTGGCTGCGTCCCATTATAGGTTAGGACCTTTTCTCAAGTCCCCATCATTTAGTGGGCTCCTAGTTTTAATACACTATTTTACTATGCCTATTTTAACTCTTTTGATCATAGAAATTATGGGTCATTTAATTACAATGAGAAGTATTATGGTTTCTGTACTCGGTGAAGATTTCATACAAACAGCAAGGGCAAAGGGAGTTAGTCAATCATCAATAATGTTTCATCATGCGGCCAGAAATGCAATGGTTCCAGAATCAACCCGTATGGCACTTGAATTTGCTCTTTTAATGAGCGGTGCAGTTATAACAGGTATTATTTTTGAAATACCGGGCATGGGCGTACTACTGTACGATAATATTTTGATTGAGAATTATCCGGTGATTGAGGCTTCCTTATTTATCCTGGCCTTAGTTGTTATTGTATCTTATTCATCAATAGATTTTATACATGCATGGTTAGACCCGAGGGTGAGAGTATGAAGACGAATACCAAAATTTTAAAAGACAATATTAAATTTAAATTAAACAATGTCCGAAAACAGTTTAAAGTATTTTACAGATCGTGGTATGGCAAAGCAGGCCTTTATATTTTAATAGCCTTTATTATAGTAGCTTTACTTGCACCTGTGCTTGTTCATGGTAATCCATTTAGTGGAATTCCATCTGAAGACTATTTTAAACCTGTAACTATAGAGGATAAAAAACTGAATTTTACAGTAGAAAGTTCTTTGAATAAAATTTCTGCTACAGAGGGAGAATATAAGACGGGTAGTTATTATATGTTTACTGCTGGAGAATCTGGGAAAAATTATGGAATATTTGCAATTACTACAAATAATAGTGGTAGTAGCCGCTTGTTGTTTAAAACTAATGGCACAGTAACAAATTTTAGGGCCTTTGCTCCTGAAAATACTAATTTACAATATTTAACAGATATATTCGCCTCATCGAATCATAGTTTATATGTTTATAATGTGTTATGCTCATCTTCTGGTTCTTCGATTAAAGCTTTTCCAGTTGCCCATACTTCTGTAAATGGTACAATTATAGCATCTACAGTAAGTACAAACAGTCCCAGATTCGGGCAACCAAATTTTGTAAGTGACGAAGAAATGGCGGCCACTCCAACTGCAGATAAATGTTCCTATGGATCCTACACATATGCAGTAGTACATAATAATACCGGAATGTATCTAAATGAATATTATACTTACAATTTACAGGAATTATGGTCTCACAAATTAAGTTTGACAGGTTCCCCGCATATCTATTTCATTGGTAATAACTTCATAACACCAAATTCTCCGGAAGTTATAGTCACGGGAGGAAAAAATATCGCTGCATGGAATGTCACTGGGGCTTTGCTATTTAACAATAGCTATTCTTTCAATATAGGTCAGCTGTCAATTCCTGAGGAATATCAATATTTTGATCTAAAACCTGGATATCAGAATGCTTTCGTGTCTTCAGGTAACTCACTGTATATATTAAATTTAATTAATGGAACAAGAACTTCTATTTATACCACTTCTCACCCTATTACAGCAATCGGGGTGAGTCGTGGGTCACATGGATTCCCATCAGATCTAATCATTTCATCTGGGAACTATTACTATGCCCTTGCAAAATCGAAAACTGGGAATGTTCAGGTAACAGGAGAGTCAAAATTACCCTTTGGAGTTAATAATATTGAATATTACCATAGTGGTAAATTTTTGATGAGTAATACTGCAACTGGTCAAATGATATATTTAATAAATGCGTTTCAAACATATCCGTACTCATGGAACTCAAATTTAAAATCATCTGTTAGCAATCCAATCATGTTTGAAGAGCCTTATAATTTTAAAATTAATAATGTAACATATGGAAGCTCACCGACAATCTCACTTTTAAGTGGTAATAATCTTATCATGTATAGCTTCGAAGGTAATCCGATTACACTTGGACCAACGTTCCATACAGTCTCTGGTCTTATTCTACCACTGGGAACCAACATAGCTCACGATAATGTATTTGCCCTCTTCATAGATAGCTTCCCACCTGACCTGGAAGTAGGGTTTGCAGCCGGTATACTGACAATATTAATATCATTAGTTGTTGCAATGTTTATTGGATATTATTCTGGAATGGTAAGCTCCTTCATGGAAACCCTGGCACTGTCAATATTCCTTATACCTACACTTCCATTATATATTGTTCTCGCTTCGGTTCTTGGTCCATCACTTATCAATCTAATATTTATCTTTTCGTTGCTCGGATGGCCGTTTGTAACTTTCTCTCTCATAGGGATTGTAAGAAGTGTTAAGACCAGAACATTCGTGGAATCGGCAAAGGTATCAAATATTAAAACACTGAGTATTATGAAACGACACTTTGTTCCTAATATGGGCACTTTACTGGTATATCTCACCGCAATCAATATAGGCGGAGCTGTGGCAGCTGTGTCCAGTTTTGAAATTCTCGGGCTGGTTAGTGTATCAATACCAACATGGGGAGGAATGCTCAGCTCTTTTCTGGGTGATTTCTATTCTATTACAGTTTACCCCTATGCAACTATACCTCCAATAGTAGCACTTACCCTATTCATACTGGCATTTATATTCATTTCCAGAGGCATAGATGAAGTGGCAAATCCAACGCTGGGTGGCAGAAAATGATTGAACAGGAAGAAAATGTATATAATAGAAGCAACTTGCTTTTAGACATTAAAAATTTAAGCATAGATTTCAAGGTTTACGGAGGGCTGGTCAGGGCAGTTAGAAATGTTAATCTTCAAATAGAAGATGGACAGTCGCTGGGTATTCTCGGTGAATCAGGATCGGGAAAAAGTACAATTGCACTTGCGATTTTATCATTATTGCCAGAAAATGCTGTCGTTACAGGATCAGTTTCATTATATGATGATAAATATGTAGACAGTGAAAATAGACCTAAGAACAAAAGGGGACTTAAATTACTGGATCAGAAGTTAAGAGATATTAGATGGAAGGATATTTCAATGGTCTTCCAGGGTGCAATGAATTCATTTAATCCGGTGTACACTATCGGAAGACAGATAGGCGAGGTATTTAGGATCCATACAGATTTGAATAAAAATCAAATAGAGAAAAGGGTTGTAGAACTATTGAAGGATGCCGGTCTTACTCCAGCTGTTAAAGATTCATATCCACATGAACTATCCGGGGGGATGAAGCAGAGGGCTGTAATAGCCATGGCCCTTGCACTTAATCCTAAAATAGTTATAGCGGATGAACCCACAACCGGTCTGGATGTAATAACACAGGCAGAAATTATTGCAACTTTAAAAAGATTGAAGGAAAGCGGGAGGATTAAATCGTTTATTATAATATCCCATGATATCGGTGTTGTCTCCCAGCTGGCCGATAAGATCGCCGTAATGTATGCCGGTGCTATAATGGAGTATGGAACTGTTACAGATATATACAAAAACTCACACAATCCCTATACAATAGAATTACTGAAGAGTTATCCAAATTTATCTAATGCAAGGCAGCATGTTGAAGGAATACCGGGAAGACTTCCGGATCCAGAAAATCTGCCTAATGGGTGTAAATTTGCCGATAGGTGCTACATGAAGGATTCTATATGTACCACGGAAGAGCCAGAACTTCAGTATATAGGCGGAATGCATTACAGCAGATGCTATTTTGCTAAAAATATAGCACAAAATTATCCAAAAGCCCCCAATTTCGGAAACAATTATATAAAGAATACCAAATTAATAGAGATAGAGCATCTCACAAAGAACTTTGATTTAAAGAAAAACATACTATCAGCATTATATTCAAAGGATAAACCATCAGTACATGCAGTAAGCGATGTGAGCATGGAGATCAGGGAGGGAGAGATAGTAGGTCTTGTTGGTGAATCCGGATCGGGAAAAAGCACCCTTGCCAGATTATTAATAGGGCTTTTAAAGCCGACTTCCGGGGATATAAAATATTATTTCAATGAAAATGATTTTGTATATGTAAACAGATTGAAACCAAATCATAATGATTATATACAGTTCAGGAAAAACACCCAGATGATATTTCAGGATCCTTTTGATTCATTAAACCCTAAAATGACAGTATTCAATACTGTATCAGAACCCATGATAGGAAACCACATAACAAAGGATGTTATGGAAATGCAGGAAGCGGTGAAAGCATCGATTGCAAATGCAGATCTTTTTCCAGTAGAGGCATATATGGATAGATTTCCTTACGAACTGTCAGGAGGTGAAAAACAGAGAGTGGGAATTGCAAGGGCAACTGTAATTAATTCAAAGTTTATTGTTGCAGATGAGCCCACGTCCATGCTTGATGTATCCCTACGGGCATCGTTCATGAACAGGCTTAATAAAATAAGAATCGAACGGGGGATGTCTATTTTATATATTTCACATGATATTGCATCAGTATATTACCTTGCAGACAGGATCTATGTAATGTATCTTGGTTCCATGGTTGAAGGAGGGAAAGCTGATGATATTATAAAGTCACCTTTACATCCATATACAAAGGCGTTGATAAAATCTGTTCCAAATCCTGATCCATCATGGAATCCAGGTCATATAGATATTATAGGTGAAATAGGTAATTCTATCAATATTCCTAAAGGATGCAGATTCTACGATCGTTGCGTTTACAGGAAAAAAATCTGTAAGGATACGGTTCCGCCGGTTAAATCCAATGGCGAGCACTGGTATAAATGCCATTTCGAGCAGAATGAACTGGAACATATGAAAAATGAAGGATATAGCTAAAATTAGAGTGAAGTTTGCGCTCATTCCATTAATAATCTTAGTGGCAATAATGCTGGCCCCACTGCCATTTTATTTTTATAAATCCTTTAATTACAGGGGTACAATACCTTTAATAATTTTTTTATTAGCATTTGTTATATTCTTCTTCGGTGCGTGGTGGGATTTCGGTGCCAGAAATTATCTAAGAGAAGTTATGGAGGAGAAAAAGCAGGTGGGGGAATTTGATGTTAAGTACATAAACCGGCAGCAGTTAATAATGACACTTATTTTTATAATGGATGGAGTAATTTATATGATTGTTGCCCTTGTCATCAATTATTTTTGAACATTAGTATTTTAAAATGAAGCAATTAATTAAATCGGAAAAGTTTTTGTGCATTTGTAAATAATGTAATATGGAAAAAGGATTTTTACATTATCCATGCTTAAGCGATGATTATTCCGTATATGATGGATTTAACATAAAGCAGTTCTCTTCTAGATATAAAACTCCGGTTATAGTATATAGCATGAGAAGAATTATTGAAAATATTAACAATTTAAAAATGGAATTTAATGATGTTGCAATACATTATGCAGTTAAGGCAAATTATAATCCCTTCATCGTTTCATATATTATTAAAAATGGTGTGGGCATAGATTCTGCAAATTTAAATGAGGTGCAACTGGCACTTTGGGCTGGGGCTAATCCTTCCCAAATTATTGCCACTCCCAATAACCTTTCAGAGAATGATCTTTTGCAGATATCGCAGCTAGGGGTGACTATAAACTTTGATCATCAGGGTCAGATGGAAACCATTAAAAATTATCTTCCAGAAACGGTATCTTTCAGGATAAATCCCGGAATCGGTAAGGGCGAATTTGCTGGAATAACAACAGCCGGCCATAATGTGAAATTCGGAATTTCCATTGATGACGCCATCCAGGCATACAGATCTGCAAAAAAATACGGTGCCAGAAGATTCGGGATCCACATGATGACCGGGTCCAATGTTCTTGATCCTGAATTTTTTAAAGAATCCACTGAAAGGTTTTTCCACATAGCAGCGAAAATATCAGACACACTTGAAATTGAATTTTCTTTCCTGGATATCGGTGGGGGATTCGGTGTCCCATACGATTTGCATACAAAACCTCTAGATCTGGAAAAGACTGCAGGTTATATCAAAGAGAACCTCTCAAAGTTTAGGAATAAGGGTTACTTCAAATCCTCAGAACTTATAATAGAACCGGGCAGGTATATTATTTCTGATGCTGCTATACTTGTTTCATCTATAACATCCATTAAAAATTCTGATCATAAAATTATAGGTCTTGATACAGGTATGAACACCATGATTAGAATACCACTTTACGGTGCGCACCATGAAATAAAGATATCCGGTTACAGTAATCAGGAATACAAAACCCACTTTGATGTTGTGGGCCAGGTATGTGAGAATACCGATTACCTGGCACGGAATATTTTGCTTCCTGAAGCCCATATTGGGGAACTGGCATTAATTCTCAATGCCGGTGCCTACGTTTCTTCTATGGCTTCAAATTATAATCTTCTGGGCACACCCGCAGAGGTTATTATAGATGGGGAAAAAGAAATACTGATCAGGAAACATAGTACGCTGGAGACAATGATAAGCGGATTTTTGAAATAAATTTTCTGATTTTCAGAATTAATCCGGATTTGGTATAAACATATTTATATACATACCATTTAATTAAGGTCAAAATGAATGGTTCAGAGACCTCTAATAATAAAACAGATCAAAAGCTGAAGAAATCCTTATCCTCTATGGATATATTTCTCATCAGCTTCAGCGGGATGGTCGGTTCTGGATGGCTTCTGGGAGTTCTCGCAGGCCCTGCATACGCTGGACCCGGAGCAATACTTACATGGGTCGTAGCCGGAATATTTTTTATTATACTTGCACTGGTATTCAGTGAGCTGGGTACACTTTTTCCATACAGCGGTTCTCTTGTACGTTTCAACGAGTTTTCTCATGGGCCAGTTAGCAATTTCTACCTGGGCTGGGCCTATATGATAGGGGCTATTGCAACACCACCGGTAGAGGCGGCTGCGTTAACAGGATTTCTTAGCAGCTATATACCAGGAATATACAATTCATCAATATCATTACTGACGCCACTCGGTGTTGTCCTGGCACTGGGTCTTCTTGCATTATTCATAGTAATACAGTACGTTGGTGTCAATATATTCGGAAAATCCAATGCAATCATGACCTGGTTCAAAATGGCTGCAATAATACTTACAATAATATTTGTATTTGCCTTTATATTCCATGCGAAGAATTTCTTTGCATTACCACACGGTTTTCTTCCATATGGATCATCATCCATATTTGCAGCTATGGTTCCAGCAGGTGTAATATTTTCCTATGAAGGCTTCAGGCAGGGGCTTGATTATGCGGGAGAAACCAAAAATCCGAAAAAATCAGTTCCGCTGGGTATGATAAGTGCCATGCTAGCAGCAATGGCTACATACATACTTTTACAGATAGCATTCATCGGTGCAATAAACTGGAAGGCAGCTGGAGTTCCTGTGGGAGACTGGAGTGCCCTTCTTTCATCTACATGGTCTGCGAATCCATTTTACTATGCCTTCAATTCAACAAATGTTTATCTGCTTGTAGGATTTTCCATATTCCTGATTATAGTTGCAGTAATATCTTCGGCAGCAACCCTCGGTGTTTACGTTGGTTCATCTGCAAGATCACTTTTCGGAATGGCCCGAATGAATTATATACCAGACTTCTTCGGTAGAATTCATCCCAGATTCAGGACACCATGGATATCCCTTGTTGTAACCTTTATCATAGGCGCAATGTTCCTTCTTCCGTTTCCGAGCTGGTACGCCCTTGTGGGAATAAATTCATCGTTTACCGTATTTGCCTACCTTGCAGCAGGAATAACAAATACTTCACTGAGGAAAACTGCCCCTGATATGGAAAGGCCGTATAAAACTCCATTTCTAACAGTAATGGCACCGCTCGGATTCGTGATAGCATCGCTCCTCGTATACTTTTCCGGATGGAGCATAGTTTCTCTCCTGCTTTTAATAGTTGACGGAGGATTCCCCATATTTCTCCTGAGCAATTACGGAAGAAAAACATTCGAAATTTCACTGAAAACCGCTTCAATGTTTTCATTAATATACTGGATAATTTTCATATTCATTGGCGTGGTGTATGCACTTTCACTGGCACCCTTTGTGGCATATTTCGCTCTTTTTTCTGCCACAATAATAGTTACACCTTATATTCTGTACAGGCTTTCAGGTGGAAAGGCATTACTGCATATCCGGGCTTCAATATGGGTTGTTGTATACAGCATAGTGATCGGGATAATGTCTTATTACGGATCTCTGGGGATAAACATAATTCCATATCCATTTGATTATATAATATTTGCAGTGATCAGCCTTGCAATTTACTTCATTGCCATAAATACCGGTTATCACACGGATAAATTAAAAGAATACCGGGCAACCGGTGGGGTTACCGACGAATAAATGTAAAATTTGTAATTTATTTTTAACTTTAAATTATAATTGAAATTTGTATCCGAAAAGTAAAACTTATAAACTTTTTTACGTTATAAACTTATGAATATTCTAGATTTTTACCAGAATTTTTTAAAAGCAGATTCCACGGACAGGAATAAAATGCTGAAGGATTTGAAGCAGATGAATACAGATATGGAAATTAATTTTGTCGGTGATATCTTTGAAAAGCTCTTCGGAAACCTGAATAAGGATGCAATAATATATTTAAATGTTGAGAAAGGCGAAGAAACCAGAATTTCTTATTCACAATTCATAAAAAGTTATAATAAATTTATAAATTTTTTGAGGAGCAGGGGAATAAAAAAAGGATCTACCATATACATAATGGCCGGTGCTGTCCCGGAACAGTGGATTGTAATGATGGGGGCACTGAAGGCAGGATATACTGTAATACCCACGGCCCCTAATCTCACAGAGTATGAATTAAAGTTCCGTTTCTCACAGAATCCACCGGATGTTATAGTATCGGATTTCAGTAGTGCAGCAAAACTGGAAAAATCCCTGGAAAATAAGCCTCTTATGTTGAACACAGAGAAACGCAGGGGATGGATCAGTTTCAGCGAAATCGATAATATGCCTGCTGAAGCATACGGGGAAAAACTTTCACGGAAAGACATATTTGTAAAATATTTTACATCTGGAACTACCGGTATGCCGAAAGCTGTACATCACAGTGCTGTGTTATATCCTCTGGGACAGCTGAGTACTATAACTGCCATAGGCATAAAATCAGATTATGTACATTGCAACCTGAGCTCACCGGGATGGGCCAAATTCGCATGGAGTTCATTTTTTGCACCGTTATGCGTGGGTGCCACCGTTTTATCTATCGATTATTCCGGCAGGCTTGATTCAAGGAATTATATAAATCTTATAGATAAATACCGGGTGAATTCATTCTGTGCCCCGCCCACTGCATGGCGTCAGTTCCTGTCCTTAAAGGAATCGGATGTATCACTGGAAAACCTCCATGAAACTGTGAGTGCTGGAGAGCCTTTGAACGGTGAAATAATTAGCAGATGGAAGAAAAAATATGGAACAGTAATTCGGGATTTCTACGGGCAGAGTGAGTCAACGGCGATGCTCGCCAATCTTCCGGGTCAGAAGGTCATACCCGGATCAATGGGGCTCCCGCTCGGATCATATAGCATAACTCTGGTAGATGACGACATGAATGAAATTACGGCTCCGGATACCATCGGCAATATGGCTGTTAAGGATTACAATGGAACTTACGGGCTATTTCTCGGCTATTCAGACAGGGAGAAAAACAACCAGGTATTTATCAATAATTATTACCTTACCGGGGATCGGGCGTACAGAGATAGCGAAGGATATTATTATTTTGTGAGCAGATCAGACGACGTTATTAAAACGTCTGATTACAGGGTAGGGCCATTTGAGGTTGAAAGTGCTATAATAAAAAATGAAGCGGTTCTTGAATCTGCTGTGGTAGGTGTTCCGGATCCGATGAAGTATGAAAAAATAAAGGCTTTTATTGTTCTGAAAGAAGGTTATAATCCTGATATTGAAACTGCAAAATATATACAGGAAACAGTAAAATCATTCCTTCCATATTATAAGCAGCCACGAATCATAGAATTCACAGAAGAATTGCCGAAAACCATCAGCGGTAAGATCAAACGTCATGAACTCAGGGAAATAGAGAGAGAAAGAAGGGATAATAATGTAACTGTGGATCATGAATTCATTCTGTAATGCATTTTGTTCTTAAAATATAATTAATAAAATTATGTTTCGGTAAAAAAATAGTTTGTAATATGTATTTTATTTCTTCAAAAGTGCCGGGCCCACCGGGATAGTTCCCTCCTTTATGGAGTTGCTCACTATTGCGAAACTTGTGTACACTGCAAAGAAAGCTGTGAGGAATCCAAAGACACCACCCAATCTTGTGAGCACAGTTGATGAGTAGTATGATCCAAAGCCGAGCATGAAGAAAGCAAGCCACAGGAACAGGAATGTCAGGTTTAGTGATAGATTCAGCCTCAGTGTATTTATCCACATATAGAGAGTAAATAATCCCCAGAGTATGAGTGCTATGCCGAGTCCGGTTGCAGGTATGGTTATAATTTTCAGGCTGGCAAACAGTACAAGAAATCCATAGAAAAACCAGAAAGAACCATAGCTTGTGAAAGCCGTAAAACCAAAGGTATTTCCACGCCTCATCTCAAATGCCCCTGTGAGAAGCTGTGCAAATCCCCCATAAGCAAAGGCAAGTGGCATGACAACCGAAACCGAAGCAGCTGAAAGAATTCCTGCGTTGACAAAGCTCAGGAGGAATGTGGTGAAACCGAATGCTGCCAGACCCAGAGGGGCAGGATCAGCCAGAAATGATTTATTTATCTGGTTTACATTCAGCAAATCTTCCCGCTTCATCTTATTCATGGCCTGTTCTTCATTTTTTATATCCTTATTGCTTTCCATTTAATCTTCCTCCTTTCTTATAAGATCCATTGCCTTTTTAATTTCCTCAACAGAAGCTTCATTTTCAAGGGTACTGATATCTCCTGTTACCTGGTTAAGGTATACTGCCTTTATGACACGCCTCATAATCTTGCCTGACCTTGTTTTTGGAAGGGTATTAACTATATGTATTTCCTCTGGAACCATTATCGGGCCAAGTTCAGATCTCATCCTCTTTTTTATGCTTACAATGGTGTCAACATTCTTATCATAGCCATCTTTTAAGGTTATGAAAGCGATTATCGTGTCTCCCTTGATAGTATCAGGTTTTCCGAAAACAGCTGCCTCCGCAACCTCCTTCATGGATACCAGTCCATCTTCTATTTCGATTGTGCCAATTCTGTGGCCGGAAACCTTTAAAACCTCATCGCTTCTACCCAGGAGCCAGTAATAACCCTCCTTATCTTTTATTGCATAATCTCCCATTAGATACATATTCTTGAATTTAGAGAAATACGTATCTACATACCTTTTCGGGTCTCCATTGACAGTAAGCATGAGCCCGGGCCATGGCTTTTTAAGTACAATATACCCCTTTTCACCTGGAGGTACCTCCTTTCCCGATTCATTGAGTATTACAGGGTCGATGCCCGGCATGGGGAATGTGGCAGAACCCGGTTTCAGATCCGGCATTCCCAGTTCTCTCGATGGTGCTATGGTAAAACCTCCGGTTTCAGTCTGCCAGTATGTATCGATTATCGGGCACCTGCTCTTTCCTATTTCCTCATAGAACCAGTGCCAGGCGGCAGGATTTATGGGCTCACCTACTGTGCCGAGAACCTTCAATGAGGAAAGGTCATGCATCAACGGATATTTCTCACCGTATTTCATTAATAACCTTATTGCAGTTGGCGAGGTATACAGGATATTTACTCCATAGCGTTCTACAATATCCCACATCCTGTCCGGCTTCGGGAAATCTATTGCCCCCTCATACATTACAGATGTTACACCTAAAAGCAAAGGTGCGAATACTATATAGCTGTGCCCGGTAATCCATCCAATATCAGCTGCGCACCACCATCTATCCTCCTCTCCGGGATTGAACGCCCATTTCATTGTATTTGCCACCCATACGGGGTATCCACCATTGCCATGGACTATTCCCTTGGGTTTTCCTGTTGTACCAGATGTGTATAATATGAATAATGGGTCGTTTGAATCAAGCTCGGCTGGCTTTACATAACCATCCTGAAGTATTTCATCATAGTAATAATCCCTATCCTGAACCATATTTATTTTATTGTGCACATTTTTGACAACAATGACATTATCAACACCGTTGCTGAGTTCAATTGCTGCATCAACGATTTTCTTCAGCTGGATTACATTGCCTTTTCTGTATCCACCATCTGCAGTAATAACTGTCTTTGAATTGGAATCATTAATCCTCTGTGCCAGAGCTTCTTCACCGAATCCAGAGAATACAACATTGAATACAGCACCGATTCTTGCGCAGGCAAGCATGGCAATTGGGGCTTCCAGGATCATGGGTAAATATATTGTGACCCCGTCTCCTTTTTTAACTCCCAGATCCAGAAGAGCCCTGGCAAATGAGTTTACTCTCCGGTATAACCCGAAATAGGTAATAACCTTCTCTTCTCCATGCTCTGGAACCCATATGTAAGCAACTTTGTTTCTCCTCTCTGTGTTCATATATCTATCCAGGCAGTTATAGGACATATTGGTTTTTCCGTTCACAAACCATTTATAAAAAGGTTTGTTTTTATCATCCAGAACTTTTGTAAAAGGTTCAAACCAGTCGATTATCCTGGATTTTTTATTCCAGAACTCCTCGGTGGATTCCAGCGATTCTTTATATTCTTTCAGGTACCCAGAAAGGGTTACCTTGTATTTTTCATCCATAGGCAGTGTCTCATTCATATGAAATACAATTGATATTAGTATTTAGTTTTTCTGGAAAGGTACTAAGTCAAAACACGACAATATATGGATATTGAGTAATTTCTACTTTATATTACAGTATATCTGGATTATGTAATTATCCTGCTGTAAATTTAGAATGACTCTTTGTAATATCTGACAGATAATGAAAGGTCATATAATGTGGTGCCAGAAATATACCTTTCGAGGTGTAAAATAATCTTAGTAGATGGTTATCTATCCATTGCGTTACAGTATTCTATAATTAGTTCTTATATTTACATAAAAATATTGTACACAATCACTTTGAACCATAACAAATATAAAGCATATTTAAATTATGGTTTATCATGAAAGATTACCAAACGATTCTGGCAAAGAATTGGGCTACTGGATTAATTATTACTCTATGGGGCGTTGCGATAGGATTATCAATATACGTTTTTTATTATCTGATGCATGACCCAAAATTAATCTAAATATTATAAACCTCTAAGGTTTTATCAACCATATTTTTTATAGAATAATTTTTTAATAAGTCATTCTTATAATTATCTGTTTTTTTGAAATAATAATCTACGAGTTCCAGAAGGTTTCCATCATTATAATAGTTCACATAATCGCCAAATAATAATTTATTATCAGGATTATCATTGATTAAAATTTTCTTTCCCAAATAGAGCGATTCATAAATAATATATCCAAATCCTTCGCCAATTGTATTATATAAATTTAGATCAGAATATTTGAGATAACTGTAAAAGTCAATATCACCTGGATTTTTATAAAAATAAAAATTGGGGTAATTCTTGTACTTTTCCTGTAAAATATCCATAAAGCCATAGCCTATTACATAAACATTATACTCTGTGTTTCTTAATTTATCTAATAAATATATTTGATTTCTCCGCATGAAATCTACACCACCTGCAATTACAATATTATTTTTTGTAGTGAAAGGATTGTACAATTTTAAACTATCAATATATTTATAATCTATACCATGATGTACAACATAAATATTATTGGTAGTATGATAGTATTTTTTAACCTGTTCTTTTACCAATTCATCCGGGACAATTATTTTTAATTTTCCCATTTTCCATTTAAATAACATTGGTGCTAATGCAGTTTTTACCGCTACGGTCTGTAAATCCTTTTTATAATATAAATCATGTAATGTAGTTACATTTGCCTTGTAGTAAAATTGTGTTGTTGTTAACGTATGTATTATATCCGTATTGATGTGATAGAATGGTTGATATAAAATATTTGATATAAATCCGAAGTGTTTTTTGTTGTTATATATTATTTCTTTTTTAAACAATTCTCTATAATTCACATTGGGCATATTATAACGTAAATCCCTACTATATCGTGCAACACCTCCACTACTTTTTATATTATATCCTATTAATGTTATACTTTTACTCATTTTACCTCACTTCTAATGTTTTAAAATTGATTGCAGATTTTTGATAAAACATGAAATACTTGTTATTGTTATTAATATTACATTCATCTTGATGGCAATATATCGGTTATTTATTAAATCATTATAAATGTCATACTCATAACGCGAAACTTTATCGGTCTTATTGATATCTGAACCATAATATATTATCAATTCTTCACTCTCCGGAACTTACTTAATGGGTATAATTTAATTCTATATTTATATGGTAGCAATAGTATAACCATTTTTACAGTTGAAATAATATCCTCCCGTAAATTTAGGTTATACACTTTCGTATATTTTATAATATCCACTATTGTAAGTTTTGCATGAGTGTCATATTTAACACGTAATTCCATCTCCAATATGCGTTTTTTAATTTTTTTTGTCACTTTTTTATTTTTAAATTGCGTTAAAGCATAATTAAGTATTTTTATTATATTTCTATTAAATTGAACAGGGTCTCTATGAGTAATAGAGTTAGGATTTACAGTATAGATGTTAAAGCATTTTTCTATTTGTTTAATTTTGATTCCATTTTCGATTGTATATAAGTAAAAAATATAATCAGATCCATTAATACCAAATTTATTTAAAAAGTTCAAATTATAATATTTGGCATTAATAGTTGAACCTGAAAATATAATTCCATCATGAAATTTTATTAGTTTACCATTATTGCTCTGTTTTAGGTAGTTGCTTATATATCCGTATTTATTAAAGTCTTCCTTAAAAATTTCCAATTTACCATCTAATATGACATCATCACTATCTAAAAACATTACAATAGGGTTATTATCATAATTTTTAATAAATTCTAAACCAGCAATATAATGATTGCCATCACTTATAATATGATGAAAAGAATTTTTATTTTCATACCCATAATTGCTGACCGTTATTATTTTTATATCTTCATTTAATTTATAATCCGATTTGCTTATGATATCAATACAGTTATCAACAGCCTTATTCAAATCATCAATATTGTTGTAATTTGTTATTAATATATAGTTGCCCATTACTTCACCCTCAAATCATATTCCCTTTTAATAAAAAAATCAGTGTCTTCTTTCCGGTGAAGATATGTAAACAAATCAGGAAAGCCATTGATTGTGCTTTTTGCATGTAGTATATATTTATATTTTAAATACTCTTTTTTGATATTTTTAGCATAGTCTGTCATTTTAAATTTTTCATATAGATGCTGCAAATCATTCAATCTTAAAAAATATCTTTTAGACATATAATCGGCATATCGGGTATAGTTGTAACTTTTGTTATGTATCAAAGTTAAAGCCTTTTCTAAATCCAATATTTTCTTTCTGTCACTGCACACAGACAGCCATAAGAAATAATCAGATAATGATTTTGTATTTTTATAAAAGTCGAAGTTTATTTTGGACGTCCTTATAGTTATACATGAATTATTATTATTAATGCCATTCCATTTGTAATTTTTATTATCATAGATAGCATAATTATGTATATAGTCGTATTTATCCGTTTTGAGAAGTTTGTTTATATATCCTATTTTTTCAGGTAAAAATTCATCATCCCCATCTAAAAGCATAAGAAAATCATATTCTTTTATTTTTTCCTGAAGGTTATAAAACATTTCATTGAAATATGTAAATTTACTAAATATTGTGTTAGACATTTCATAGTTAGTATAAACAAGATACTGGTAATCCATATCATTAATCCATTTATTTATATCTATTATATTTTTCAGAACGTTATTTTCTTCGTTTTTATCTCCCGATATTGTCAGTATTAAATTTGTCATCTTCTCACTATCTAAATATGGTTAGAGTTCTTTAGCACATCTTCTCTCAATTTTCTTATCATAACTGAAATCAAATTAATTAATAGGATAATATATTCCTATATTTAATTTTTTGAGATAGGATATTGCATTAGAGACAAATTTAGCATCATAACGAATGCCAGATCATCATCTTTTGGATTACCCATAGAAGATAGAAAGGTTATAATGAAATTGCCCAGACATTTTATAATGCTAACACATTGAAATGTCTAAAGGTCATATTTAATATTGATATTTCCGGTGAAAACCTTTACTTATCATTTTTTGCCTATACAGTATAGTAAATTTGCTGAATCGTCATGTATTCGACCATTGTTTGCAAGTTTATTCATTTTGTTTATTTTATTCAAGCCTTTTATAGTATAATTCATCAGGGTTAATGGTTTCCTTTGTTTCTGATTAAGGTATTCTATATTGTTCTTAAACATTGCATATATTTTCTATGCGAATATATTTGCTATTATTTATTTCTTTTTTCGCAGTCTCCTTACTATGTTCAGATATTTATATTTGAGCTTCCTTCTAGTTACCTTACCTGTATTTACATCATCTACGTGGTCTTACCAATTATTAAAATCATTAAACCATCTCAAATAAATTGCAACAATCACCCCAGGACCTATCAGATATCATAAATACTTAATTAAATTAATATTAGCTCTATACATTATCTATTATCGGAAATTATAGGATAATTATATATAGGTAATTATAATTATAACTTGATGCGCATAAAAGATATCGGATGCAGGCTTGATATGAAATTAAAAATGATGATTAATGGGACATCTGATGTTTTTAGATTATCTAGGTTGTATAATATCATAATTGGACTGTTCATTAAGCGTGATAATGATACAGGCAACTATTATTTCGAGGCATTTATCACAAAAGTCAATATGGATAGTTTTGCAATAAATTTAATAGAATCATACAGCCCTATTGTAACTGAAAATTATTATTTAATATCCAGACCCGTGATTAACCGGAAAATACTGGATTTAATAGTGGAGTTGTGGAATGTTCCAAGTCTGCAGTTCAGTGAAATAACTGTAGAGAATGGAAGAATGATTTTGAGGATAAGGTTGAATAGCCTCTATAAAAAAAATTTATCCCTGATACTAAATAAATATCTTGAAATCCCCTATTTTATAGATGATATTGCACTGACAAAAAGCGAAGATGTTGTATTTCTGATGGATAAAAAGAATAAGAGAACACCAATGTCAATAATACAGTATTCAGTTCCAATATCCACACACAATGTAGATTATCCTACAGAAATACTTATGAAGTATGATGCCCTGGCAGAAGTTGTGGAGAATCCCTATGATAAGAGTAATTTCCACATTCTAATTTTTTCCCAGCATGAACTGGAGGAACGGGATGATTTTATATCCCTCTCAAAAAGCGATATGATTTATCAGACAGAGAGCACCAATGCACTTCTGAATATGATAAAAGACAGAGCAAATGACCGCGGGATTTACAGGGCGAATATAATTATTAAATATATGAATGGTAGATTGTATTCCTCCTCTGTTATCTCATCACACCGGCTCAATGAATACCTCCAGATTATATTTTCATGTAGCAAGGAGAAGTATGGAAAAAATATCATAGATATAAACATATGTACAGATTTCGATTCTACTATATATGGAAATCTTTAACATAAATATTTTATTTATATCTTACCAGTTTCCAATACTTAATCTTTGTCCTACCATGTCATATTTATAGAATGATTTAATTTTCAATTATTATGAAAACAGTGAAGAAGATACTGAAAAAACCGGCAAATGAAATATCAGAAT